>CAYVXG010000062.1:0-1511 GCA_964455295.1 uncultured Candidatus Peribacteria bacterium | reverse complement strand
ACCAAAAATACCGTCCATACTGCAGTTCCGCTTAGAGTATACCAAAAGAATAATCAGAAATTCATTCTGGAACTTCCTGCTGGAATTCAGATAAAAGCTCTCGCACCAGGAATAAATCTTCCGAAGAATACAATATGCTTATCATTTTTATCAAATACTTCATACAGATCTTCAACATATTCAGGTTTCGTAAAAAAATATTTACCATATTTCACCACAAAATCAGTAAGTTTCTTTTTATTAAAATACCTCCCCAATCGATAATAAGGAATATTTCCCAAGGTACTTCCTAAAGTACAAACTACAATTACCAAAAATAAATTAAGCTTCCCTGTCCCTGCCAAGAATCCTCCCAAAGGCATAATGACTTCGCTTGGAATTGGAGGGATAAGATTTTCTAATAAGGATGCAAGGAATAAGCCCCCATATCCAAATTGATAGATAATAGCAATAATCTGATCTCAGAGTGAATCGAACATAAAAATATTGGGAAAATGATTAAATTTTTGAGGATATACAATCTTCATAAAGACTAAGAGTAGTGTTTATTTCTCCTCACTTATCAAATAATTTTACTCTTTCTAAGCCTGCTTTTTTCAAATCTTCTTGTAAATTATCATTTTTACTCACTCATTGTATCAGTTCTCTCATATTTTCAATATTTCTGGGGTCAAAATAAAATGCCGCACCAGCACCAATTTCAAAGAAGACAGGGATATTTGAACAGAGTACAGGACATCATCCTGCCCATGCTTCCAATACTGGAATCCCAAAACCTTCTGCGAGACTAGGATATACAAAACAAGAAGCTTTTGAAAATAGATAATATTTTACAGATTCATCTCCACTTATCTGATGAACTAAATTTTCTATTTTTAGCTCCCTAAGCAGATTTTTCTCATTTTCAGTGAAGCTCTCATGACCTAAGCAAATACAATGAAGATCTTCTTCTAAAAGGGGAGCGATGGCTCTCATGAAGGGAATAAAGTTCTTATATTCAGCACTTCTTTTCCCAATAAAGAGTATAAACTTCTTTACTCCAAGCTTTTTGAGCAGATTTTGGTATTCTTCATTGTTTTCACTTTGTTTTTGTAATTCTCAGATATGAGAAAGATCTACGGAATGATAGATTACCTTTATTTTCTCTGAATTTAAAGTAGGGTAGTATTCTAGAAGATCATTCTTGGTTGTTTTGGAGACACATATGATGGACTGGGCTTCCTCTCATAGTAATTGAATACCCTGTTCAGCATAATCACACATTTGAAGGTTCCAGAATCATTTTTTGAGATTTTGAGTTTTATGATTGAGGTCATAGACATTGAATACAAAAGGAATATTTTTCTTTTTAAGAACATCGATAAGATAAGGATCAAATAGGGTAATATGTACCAGATCTACTCCTTCAAGTATTTTATCAATATTGCTTAATAATCTGTATTTATTGTACCAAAATACTAAGTTTTGTCTTCCTTTGAACTTCGTATTTTGCAAAAAAGTTGATACGCTTC
>CAYVXG010000061.1:0-1776 GCA_964455295.1 uncultured Candidatus Peribacteria bacterium | reverse complement strand
TCAATATGCTTATGAATCGTGAGCAAATTTCCAAAGAAGAATTTGAATTACTTTCACAAGATGTTCCAGCTTTATCTGGGCATCCTGATGCTACAAAAAATGAATTTTTAGGTAAAATTGTTCCTTTAACCAAACAATCACCTGATCAACTTTCACATGTTCGTGATCAAGCACAAGATAAACCCATGTTTGACTTCGCTATGAGCAAGTTAGAATTAGCTTGTAAAATGGGATTACCTATTATTATTGATGAATTCTTAAGATATCCTGAATCTGCACTTGCCTATCTCAAATTCTTCCGATCTCGTAAACCAGGAGAAAAATTAACGCTTAGTAATGGTGATCAGATAGATATTAAGTCTGTGAATTTTATTGGTACTACCAATCGATGAGAACAATATGGTCTTATTCCTGCAGATTATATAGCTCGTGAGTTTTCACCAATTCCTGTAGATTATATTGGGGGAGATGAACTCAAGCTTCTTGTTTCTGCAAAACTAATGTATAAACCATGATATATTCCTTATGTAGGAGCTTCTACCTTCAAGGAAAATGGCTTACTTGATAATCTGGTTAAAGTAATTCCCGAAGTTGAAGATTTGAGATTTGCGAGAAAAGAACAAACTTATTTTTCTTCAAAACTCAATTCAGCTGGAGATTTTATGGAAACAAAATGAACCCTCAATCAGGCTCTCCTTGATACTAAAAGATTTCTGGAACTACGAAATTGGGATGAAACTGAAAGATTACAAATTATACAAGATAGCAGTTATGATACTATTATCGCCCACAAAATTTGTGATTTTATTAGTAATCAAGCTGATATCAAAGATCAATGTATTTTACTCAGAGTTTTCTCTGCTAAAGGTTTGATTGATTCGCAGCACGAAGAGTATCTTACGACTAGATCAAAAGAGTTGGCTAAGAAAGATAAAAATAATATCACCCTTGCTAAACTCAACCTCGTTTCTACCTCAGATAAAGTGGTAAAATGAAATAAAGGAGCCTTACAAGTAACAGATATTACCCAACTTTTAATAGCTCTTTATCCTAGTATTAGTAAACTTCCCTTGAGTGATACGATTCATATGACTAAGAAAGAAAAAGAGATAAAAAAAATAATCTGACTTCTGATTGATGAATATGGAGGAGATGTGAGTATCTTAACTCTTCTTGATGTACTTGATAAACAGTCTCAATTTTCTGAAGAAGATATAAAAAAACTTATTGCTGTATGTCAGGATCAATTAAATTTGGATAGAGATCGATCATCGACTGATACTGCTATAAAAAATGATAATGCTCACTATCTGCAAGAGTATGATAATAATCCTGCATGGTGATTCTTTGAACAACTTAATAAATTACTCGAAGATACTAGTGAACAAGATAAAAATCAGAAAATCAAGGAGGAGCAAAAGCAAAAAGCAAAGGATATTTTTAAACAATATGAATATGAGGAGCATATTGAGGCTAATAATGTAGCAAAATCTAATGCTAATTTTTCCGAGCTTGAGCAACAACGTAAATCCCAAGCCTTCCAATTCCTCAAAGATAACAAGATGGAAACTCCAGCATATATAGCAATGATCAATAATGTACAGTTTACTAAGGAATCTATTACTATTGGAGGAATACCACGAGCACATGAAAATACTAAAGCCAGTGATTTTGGACTCACTTATACTGTAGATGATAAAGATAATCCAGCAGATTGAACCCAAGCTCATGTATTCAAAGGAGAAGGAGCTTATGCTGATGAAGATTACTTTAACT
>CAYVXG010000060.1:0-1797 GCA_964455295.1 uncultured Candidatus Peribacteria bacterium | reverse complement strand
GTCTTACCGTGATCAACATGACCAATAGTACCAATATTGATATGTGGTTTTGATCTATCAAAAGCGTCTGCCATAATATTAAAAGAAAAAAAATAAAAGTGAACTAATTGTATTGAAAACCCGAAAAAAACAAATTTTATTTCTTAGTTTTTCGCATTTTCTTATCGATACGGATTGTAGCCTTTTTGAGCTTTTTATGTGCGTAGGTAGTAAGTCGTGGCATATGAAATATGGTTATAATTTTAGATTTTAGCTATATTGACTGCATACTTCTTGAATTTTGCAAGAACTCTCGTCATTGCATTTTGAAGCCAGAGAGTGTTCCCTTCAAATTCAATACGTTTCAAAAGAAACTTATAGTGTTTGATAGCATTAGCTACCTTCCCACCTGATTTTGCTCCTTTTCGGTCAACTGAGTAAACCATATTATGTGGGCGCTTGTTTCGAAGTCACATAGACAATTCAAAATTAAAGATTAAAAATTCAAAGTTATGAGAAATCAATATGCCAAAGTTTCAATTTGAATCTTGGATTTTGGATCTTGATTTTAGGATGGTGGAGCCTAAGGGAGTCGAACCCTTGACCTCCTGCGTGCAAAACAGGCGCTCTAGCCAACTGAGCTAAGGCCCCAAATAGGTATGGCGGTGCTGACGAGACTCGAACTCGCGACCTCTGCCGTGACAGGGCAGCGCTCTAACCAACTGAGCTACAGCACCATTTGGGTTTATCCGAATAGGTTTTGTATACAAAACCTATTACGAAATGCGAGCGGAGTATATATAAGTTTTATCAAAATGCAAATCAAATTTTGGTATTTTTTATTCACCTATTGTAGAGTGGATATACTTTCTTGAAGCAAGAAATGCTGAAGTAGCACCAACAATAGCAAATACGGGTATAATCAACCATGAAAACATAAGAAAAGTAGAAGAAAAGTCAGATAAAAATGGGATAAAATCTTCAAAAAGTTTCTTTTGCTCTTGAAGTAAAAGGATGATACCAATAAATACGGTTATTGCAAGAACGGAGGCAATACAAGCATAAATCATACCCTGTAACACAAATGGTCAATAAATAAATGACGGTCGTCACCCTACAAGTTCAATAATACGTACCTCATCCTGAAGAAAAAATATGAAATTATGGATAACCATATATATGACAATTGCAACAGTGAAAACAAACAATCACAAAAGGATATATACAGCAAGTTGAAGAAGATGCAACATTTTTACTACAGTAGCTATTCGGTCATATTGACTTCTATAATCCAGATATTTCTTATCGAGATTTGATTGATTGTATTGAAGTACATCTCGAAAACGCCCTATGAAAATATTCAATGGTCTATATTGATCAAGACTAATATTACTGAGTCTCACACTATTTGGAAGTGGATTCGAATCATTTTCTATCAAAGTTGCAAGATCTGGATTCCGATTTGTAAGAATTACCAGGGCATCTTCGCGAGAAATATAATCGACTGTTATGCCAGAGAAAGAATTCGTAACACCAGAAAGAAACTCTCGGGATCGAATCTGGGTATTATCATATTGATCCTGAAAATTAATACTAATAGAAATACGATCATTGATATTATTGATAAATCTATCTGTTGAGAATATTACCAAAAAAAGAATATTGACAAAAAATATCAAGAGTCCAATTATGAGAACAGATGAAGCAGAGAGAAAAATATTGCGAAAAATGTTCTTGATGGCGTAACGAAGGTGGTGCATTGCAGGGTAAAATTAGGATTTTATGAGCTGATTATATGAAAAAATCAGAAAAAGCGAG
>CAYVXG010000059.1:0-1903 GCA_964455295.1 uncultured Candidatus Peribacteria bacterium | reverse complement strand
ATATGTCAAATACTATTATTCCACAAGATTTTAAAGAGCGAATGAGTAATCTAACCCAAAGGGAAAGAACCTACTTCCAAGTGATGTGGGCCAAATCTGGCGTTCTTTATATCACTGCTAAGCCTGGTGTTGCTAAATCAGCAATCGCTCGATCAATTGCAAAAAAGATGGGGTTCCGATACCTTGATATACGACTATCAATGTCTGATGAGTCTGACTTCAAGTATCCTTATCTTGAAGACTGCCAAAGTGATGGTAATATGGTTAAAGTTTCAGGATATGCTGTTCCCCGTTGGGCTTTTGAATCTAATAAACAACCAACTCTTATTCACTTTGAAGAATTGAATAGAGCTCCACAATTCGTCCGAAATGCAGCACTCCAGATTCTACTAGAGCGTGAAATTGGTGAGTTTAAGTTCAATGATAATGTTATCATGATGGCATCTGGTAACTTAGGCGATGAAGATGGAACAGATGTTGAAGAATTTGACGCGGCTCTTAATAATCGTCTGGTACACTACAAACACAGCTTGGATTTGAATGAGTGGTTGGATGGATTTGCCAATGAAAATGTTCACAGAATGATAATTTCATACTTAAAGGCATATCCTGAGAACTTTTATAAGATATCGGACAACAGCCCAGCATACGCCACGGCACGCTCTTGGACTTTCCTAAGCGACTTCATCGTCCGAAACTTTGGAAAAGATTGTGGTCCGAATGAATTTTTACCACATCTCAAAATGGTGGCCGCTTCATATGTTGGCAACTGTGCTTTGAAGTTCATTCAATACTGTGAAGATATGTTGAAAATCAATATTCAAGATATTCTCAATAATTACCCACAAATCAAGAGGGATCTTGCAAACTATAATCGAGATAAGAGGTCTGAGCTTATTCAAGCACTTCGTGAACTTGATATCAATACCTTTACTAAGAAGCAGATGGTCAATCTAGCAGAATTTCTGAAGAGTGTTGGTGACGATGAGCGTACTAGCTACCTACTCTATATACTTGATAATAACTTCGACGTATCTAAGGATACTATCCGAAGCTTCATGTTGGAGTTCAAAGATGACCTAAAACTGGTAAAAGATATCAGTCGTGATAAATAATCAAGGGGGTCTTTTAGACCCCCTTTATTTGAAATATAATGACAATCAAAATTTTTATAAATACACCACTCGGTGAGTTTTCTGGAAATGAATTAGATATTTCGGATTCAGAATTTCATGTTTTCAAAGAAAAAATAAAATTCTTTTGGGAAAATGGAGGATTTGAAATGGAATTAGAAAACGGTGGTTTTCTGGTCTTACCACCCAATGTGACACAGAGATCAGTGATAAAAATAGATATAATAAATAGATAATAGAAATGTTCAAAAATAAGTTCAAAAGATTTGGTGGTGAATACATAACTGATATAGTTGAGTACATTAAGGACTATATTAAAAATGATCCAAACGTAACTATTACAGTGGGATGTGACTCTATCCAAAAAAGAAAGAGGACTATTTATGCCTGCACTATAATGATGTATAACACTGACATCAAAAATGGTGCTCACGTAGTTTTCTTCAGAGAAAATCACTTAAAAATAAGGGACAATCATGAAAGGCTTCACAAAGAGGCTCAATATGTCCATGACATTGCTACCTATCTTGATAAGGAGTTAGATGGATACTATACAAGGGGCGATCTAAGTGTAGAGGAAAGAAAGAGATATAAATTCCACCTAAAAAAGTGTGAAGGAGATGCTCCAAATCTTTTACCACATCAAGAAGAAGCATTTATAAAGAGAATTAACCTAACTGAATATGAATCAATCAATCAGTATAGATTAGTAGACATTCATGTTGATTTTAACCCAAGTGAGGGTTCAATAAATGAAAAGGGTGTTATTA
>CAYVXG010000058.1:0-2115 GCA_964455295.1 uncultured Candidatus Peribacteria bacterium | reverse complement strand
TATATTGAAATAATCCAATGCATCTTCTTCTATGAGAAGATTGTAAAAATAATCAGCATCCATCCTAAGAAAATCTGTTTCTATAAAAATGGGTTGAGGGGGTAGTCAATCAAGATGGTCTCCAATATTCACCATCAAATACTTATATTATTAAAAGATAAACAAGACTATTGGTTAGGATATTTTGGTGGGTCGGTCTACGAGGATCGAACTCGCGACACCAGGTACCACAAACCTGTGCTCTACCAACTGAGCTAAGACCGACATAAGTGCTCGAAATAGTAGACAATAGCTATCAAATATCAAGATATTTTGTTATTTCTATTTTTGATCTGTCAAAAACAAGGTGAAAAGCATAATTTGAAATCTGTGACATCCTCTATTTGACATGCAGAGTAATGTATTTATATTCATATTATTCATAGTTCTTTTACCAAACCCTGTTTCAACATTTCAATAGGAAATTGTTAATTATTTGGGGAATGTCAATATCTGTATCTCTTGAATAATCATAATTTTTGTGTTAAAAGGTATCAATATTTGATGCAAAATTTGCAAAAATACTTCGTGGTTTTGCTTTTTTTATTTAGATTTTTATGTGAATCAGTGATGCCAGTATTAGGAAAAAAAAATGTAACAGATGGAATCAAGCTTAGCGACAGAGGTTCTATTTTTTATGATTTGTATGTACAACAAAAAAGAGCGATTTGGTTTCCTGAAGAAATCCAAGTAAGTCAGGACTTGATGGATTGGCATTCTATGGGAGATAAAGAAAGAGCGATGTTTGAAAATCTTATTGGATATTTTGTAACTTCAGAATTATTGGTACAAAATGTATTGGGAGAATCTTTTTACCCATATATTATTGATCCAAGAGTAAAACAAGCTATGACAGTGCAAATGTTTATGGAAGATATTCATAGTGATTTTTTTGAAATCATTCTCAATACTTTCCAAATGGATAGAGAGAAAGCCTATAATTTGACTTCAGTTCATCCCTTATTGAAGAAAAAACAAGATTGGGTAGCACAAGCTGCGAATAAGATTAGTATCTCAAATGGTGGTATTGATCCAGATTCAAAAGAAGGTAAAAAAGCTATTCTTCATGCAATTTTATTGAGTAGTATTATTCAAGAAGGAATTTTCTTCTATAGTGCGTTTGCATTATTCTTAGCATTTAGAGAAATGGGGAAATTATCAAATGTAAGTAATGGTATCGACTTAGTGCTCATTGATGAGAGTTTTCACTTGAAATTAGGTATGGAACTTATATTAGCTATATTGGAAGAGTCACCAGAAATTGCACAAGATGAAGAATTTGTCAAACTTATCCAAACTACAATTATAGAGTGTACAGAACTTGAACTTGAATTTGTCAAAGAACAATTTGAGGGAGATATTATCAACGGATTGAGTTATGCAGAAATGGAACAATATTTGAAATATGTTACTGATAGAAGACTCGAAGAATTAGGATTCAACCCTCACTATTCTATTCCAGATAATCCATTGAGATTCCTCAAAAAACAAGATCTCACGACACTACAAAACTTCTTTGAAACTACGCCTATCAACTACACTAACTTTTAATCAGATTATAAAAAATTATTACTCATTGAATGGTTGCGCAGATATATCATGTTACTCACAAAGCAGAATGAAAAAAAACAAACAACTTGGATCGATTGAATTGATATGTGGCTCAATGTTTAGTGGGAAAACAGAAGAATTTATCCGTAGAGTAAAAAGAGCAGTAATAGCAAAACAAAAGATCGTATTATTTAAACCAAAGATTGATAATAGAAGTGAAGCGAATCATATCATATCTCATGATGGAGCTAAATTGGAGTCCATAGTGGTAACAAAGACTAGTGATATTGTAGATGCAATCAAAAATACGAGCTATGATGTAATTGGTATCGATGAAATACAATTCTTTGATCAACATATTGTATATTTGTGTAATAAATTGGCAGACGAAGGAGTTAGAGTAATATTGGCGGGACTTGATTTGGACTCCAAAGGAAGACCTTTTGGGACTATGCCCAACCTTATGGCAATTGCTGATACAGTAGTGAAACTTCACGCTATCTGTACTAAATGTGGTTCTTCTGC
>CAYVXG010000057.1:0-2242 GCA_964455295.1 uncultured Candidatus Peribacteria bacterium | reverse complement strand
ATGTTCGAGTAATAAAGTTATCAATCCCCTGATCAGTAAAATACTGTTTCAGATTATTTACTATTTTCTGACTATTTGGTTCATCAAGATAAATGATAGTATAATTTGTTTTTTTAGTATTGAGGGTAGAAGTTTGTGGTTTTACTCCATAATGTACTTTCATAGTAAGTAGTTTATTTCTTTCTCCATTGAGATATCCATATACAATATAGTTGTTTACTCCTTTCTGAATATTTTTATATTGTATACTAAAATTGTAAGCACAAGAATTATTTTCTATATCATACGTATCAGGAGTATATTCAGGACTACCATTTGCAGCAATAGTGATTTTATCATATTTAGTATCAAATTTAAATTCCACCAAATACTTATCTCTTTGCTCATCGAGATAGTATTCCTTAAATTTATTCTTTCCAAATATCCAAATATTCTTAGGCAAGAATGGAAAAGCTACATTGAGAGTTCCCGCAGACGATCAAGATATTACCGATTGATTAGATATAATATTTTTGAGTACAATCCCAGTATCTGTATTTTGTAGCGAGAATAGATTCTGATTATGTATCAGATTATCATAACTTAATTGACTAAGTTGGTTGGAAAGAGCTTTTCTCAACCCTTCTCCTACAGTGTTGATATTAAAAAATAAGGTATATAAGGTATTGGTAGGGATAGATTGATTTACAAAATAAGGTTTGATAGAGTCAAAAGCTTCACCTTTTCCTACATCCGTTGCAATAAAATCTACAATATTATTTTTATTTTGAAGATAAGTAATAGATTCAGTTTCATCATTAAAAGATTTTACTTGAAGGATTTTTGGGTAGTACTGACTGCATTCTGTAACATCAAAGATATAGTTGTTGTTGTGAGATTTGATAAGATCCAGGATAGCACAACTTATATAGATAGGCTGTTTAGCAAAATTTTTGAGATAAAAATCCATAGTCTGATTTTCTAAAACATGCTTGGGTAAAATTGAATTAGTGAAAAAAAGAATGTTGTCTACAGACTGCTTAGGGAAAGTAACTTTGAGAGCGTCTTCTTGTTGAGTAATTTCAGTTTTTGCATACGCATTGAGAGCAGGGATTTTCCAAATATTCTCTTTGAGGATAGTTTGATAGGTGAAGAATATATCATCAAGAGTAAATGGTTTATTATCCAACCATGCTAACTTTTTGTTTATAGTAACGAAATAGTTCTTATAATCATTGGTAGTTACCTCACAAATATCATTTTCAAAACTTACAGCCCCTGTCCCATTAGCCTTAGATTTTACACAAGCGCCAAACAATAAACGTTGATAAAATTCATCTGTACTATTGGTACTCGTATAAGGAAGATAATTGAGTTTGCCCAATACACCTTCCACAATAGTCCCCCCTTTAGTAGGAACTTTAGCTGAAACTTCTTGTACATATTGATAAGCAAGATGAAAGGTAGTGAATACAAAAAGAATTGAAATGATAAGAAACCCTATTTTTTGTAATTTCATAACATACATAAAAAAGTAATACGTCAAAAAACAATGACACTCTAAGACATAATTATATTTGACTTAATGTCAAATAACTAAGAAATTATTGCTTGTCATTTGCTTCTTGTCTCGCGATGGCATCATCAATACTACCTACTGTGTCAAAGTTACTTTCTGAAATATGATCAACTTCTCCATTAATAATCATTTCTACTGATCTAATAGTATCTTCAAGTTTTACGAATATCCCTGGAACTCCATTAAATTGTTCTGCAACGTGAAGTGGTTGACCCAAAAATCTCTCCAATTTACGAGCACGGAATACAAGTAATTTGTCATCGTGAGTAAGTTCATCCATACCCAAAATAGCAATAATATCTTGAAGTTCTTTATATCTTGTGAGTACTCTAATAGTAGCTTTAGCAGCATCATAATGTTTTTGTCCTACAACATCTGGAGACAATACTGTAGAATTACTATCCAATGGATCTACCGCTGGATAAATTCCTTTTTCAGCAATTGCTCTATTCAAAGTAATAGTACTATCCAAGTGAGCAAAAGTTGTCGCTGGAGCTGGATCTGTAAGATCATCTGCGGGAACATAAATTGCTTGTACAGAAGTAATAGAACCTTTATCGGTACTGGTAATTCTTTCTTGTAATTGTCCCATATCGCTCGCAAGTGTTGGTTGGTAACCCACCGCTGATGGAATACGACCAAGTGATGCAGAAACTTCAGCACCAGCTTGCGTAAATCTGAATA
>CAYVXG010000056.1:1872-2454 GCA_964455295.1 uncultured Candidatus Peribacteria bacterium | reverse complement strand
AAAGAAATACTTAAATTACTCCGAAAAACTAACCGATAACTGGGGAAGACCCTAATTTAAAATGAAGAATTATTATTAACGCACACATTAATATTGCAACAATTCTTATTTTAAATTGTATATTTTTCAAGATTCAACCAAAGAACTTTCTATAAAATAAGCTGTATCCCAATATAAAAAATGGTAGCTCGATAATTTTTAAATAATAATCCAGAAGGAATCAGAATCCGCTATGTAAAAGATGAAAAGAAGATATTCACAAATAATATAAAATATTCTCAATAACTATAGATAGGGTAAGTGTCGTAAAGATTAGCCAAATATTTTTTATTCAAATCCATTCTGCTATTTTATAAAATAAAAATATTATAAAAAAATCATAGATTAACATTGAAAGAATATCTAATCAATGATACAGTAAAAACAGCATGTATTTTTTAACTATATCTAGTATACTAAGGTCTTGAAATTGCATCTCCTCATATGATCTTTCTATACTATCTGGACATGAATTACTTTGTCAGTCTCAAATATTCCATATACAATCCTCAAGTTTTTGATTGTAGTGTTTATATCATAAAA
>CAYVXG010000056.1:0-1862 GCA_964455295.1 uncultured Candidatus Peribacteria bacterium | reverse complement strand
TGAATTTCGGAATTTCCTTTGGATCAATATTACTCCTAATTGTTTCTTTAAATGCTCAATTCCACATTTCCCAATCTACTGTAATCTTTTTAGTAACTCAAGTTTCTTTATTGAGAAAATAGTATCAAAAGTTCTCTTCATGCCAACCATTATAGTGAGGTCAAAAGAATATAAATAAAGTTCAAACGATTATAACGATTGGAAAAAGAATCTTTTGAAGTTTTGTCATAAGTTTATACAAAATACTTTTTAAGTAACTATGATTTCTTTGATTATACAAATGAAATGAATTAATCAATGAGATTTACAATAAACTTTCGAATCACTTCCACTTTTGGTCTACCATCGTCTAGTGAAACAAGATTGATAATAAAAATAAGCTTATTGTATATAAGCTTTTTTTGTTGTGTATAAATAGTTTGGATATTTTGTTTACTTTGACAAAAATAATTAATTCAATAAGTTAGATATATGAAAATATTTTCTCATGGTATACTCGGAATGAATGCGAGAAATCTTCGCTATATTCGAACCAAGAATTCTGTAGAATCCATCTCTCTTGCAGATAGTAAACTAAAAACAAAACATTTTTTATCGAGTCGTGGGGTTCCATTTGCTGAAACGTATATCACTATTACATCCCAACAAGATCTCAAAGAGTTCCTTTTTACATCAGTTAAGTCTGACAATTTTGTTATCAAGCCAAATAAGTGAAGTGGTTGAAAGTGAATACTCATAGTAAAAAAAGAAAAGAGTGAGTTTGTCATTCAAGACGAAATCTGGACAGAAGATGAGATAAAGCTCCATATGATAGATATACTTCATGGATCTTTTTCACTTCATGGATCATCGGATACAATTGTGATAGAAGAGCTCCTCACACCCGGAAAAGAATTTGCCTGTTATTGTAAGTACTGATTGGCTGATATCCGAGTGATTGTCTACAACTATGTTCCAATAACAGCAATGATACGAATGCCGACTATTCATTCTGGATGAAAGGCAAACCTTGCCCAATGATGAATTGGACTTGGCCTCAATATTGCAAAGTGACAGATTATCAGTTTGTTCCAAAATAAAACGATCCATACCCAAATATTTCCGGCAGAATATACTGGATTAAAAGAACAGGTATTGCCATTTTGGGACAATATACTTCTTTTTTCCTCACAAGTTCAGATGTATACGAAGCTTGGATACCTTGCTCTCGACTGGGTTATTACAAAAAACTGACCAAAACTCCTCGAGATAAATGCTCGTGCAGGTCTGGAGATACAGAATGTGAA
The DNA here is from genome assembly GCA_964455295.1 of uncultured Candidatus Peribacteria bacterium. Taxonomy (GTDB): domain Bacteria; phylum Patescibacteriota; class Gracilibacteria; order Absconditabacterales; family Absconditicoccaceae; genus CALMFT01. The sequence goes on along the minus strand of CAYVXG010000056.1, from coordinate 576 downwards.
TCTTGTTCCGCTTGCATCCCGACTCAAAAAAATCGAAGATCTAAAAATTCTTTCCCCAGAAAAATGAGTCGAGGTGGCAAAAGCTCTTTTCCATACAGAAACACTATTTTCAGAAAAAGGAAAGAATATACTCTATCTCGAGCAAAAAGGAACTGTTGGAGATAAGGAAATTGATATTCGGGTAGATATGACGATAAGTAAATCCAGTATTTCCCAAGATGTATCGGATTGTATCTGAAATCAATCAATGCAAATTCTAACAGATCTAAACGTCCCTATAGTCTTAGGTAATTATGAAATCGATATCTGAAGTCAGGGAAGAGTGATACTCTGAACTGAAGATATTCGAAATTATCTTATAAATCCGAATATATACAGAGTTGATAGAGAGATAAAGCATGATATGAAATGGACAAAGGAATTGATTGATTTTGATAATGAAGTCTATCGTGTTTCGAAAAAGATAAATCTTTCATCACTTCTCAGGCCAGATAATTATTTTGTTGCACTTGATGAGTTTATCAAGAATCCACATGGATATAACCCTGTTTTTCAATATCACTTCCCAAATAATGA
>CAYVXG010000055.1:0-2563 GCA_964455295.1 uncultured Candidatus Peribacteria bacterium | reverse complement strand
GGTATAGAAATAGAGATAAATTTGACATTTATAGATATATACTATAATAAATAACATTTATCATGTTATGTCTATATTTATGAAAAATTGAGTATCGAGCCTTCCTTGAGCAGGATCACATGTTCTTTTGAGTACAACTCAATCAACAGAATCTCAGAAAGAATTCCAGACAATAGTGGATGAGTTATTATCTAGGGATGATCAGCCAGAATATCCAGAAGAACTAGAATTTATGAAAGATGCACTGCTTTCAGATAATGTAAAGAAAGCAGTTAGAAATCTCCTGTTAGATATTGCAGGAAGATTAATTAGGCGTGTAAATGCAAAGGTTAAAGCCGAAAAGAGTAATAAAAAACCAGCGAAAATAGTAAATATTGATGGATCATCTTATGTGCAAATTCCATTTTTGGTATGAATGCAAAATATAACATTCTCCCGTTATGATGATTCTGAATTATCCGATGCATTCCGATCACTCTACTATAAACAATTGAGAGATTTCTCTATTGTAGTTCGTTGAAATTTCTTGGATAAGGATCAAGAAGGCTTGATAGATAATAATGATTGATCATGGAGCTTACCACGGAGAAGACAACCAAGTCAGACTGAATCAATAAAAACTGAAAGTAAAGATAATATAACTCCTGCGTATTTAGTATTATGAATATCTGGATATAAGAAAGTTGCGCCATCAGAAATAACACATATAGAAGATAAATTAAAATCAGAAGTTTAATCATCTCATAAGTTGAGATAATTATCCATTTTGTATCCTGTTTTTCTCTATTATCTGGTATATGTTCTCGAAGGGGCAGGGAGTGAGAGTGTAGAGTTTTTGTTAAGTTCGTTTTGCAAGAATAATAAAGATATGTACTATTAGTGAGATAATTATATTTTACAAATCTATATGAGAAACCAACCTAAAGTTATATTGCTTCTTATCTTAAATTCGATTTGAATGACGATATCAGCATTCTGTTCATTCTTTTTTGGTATTACTTGATATAGTTATTTTTGATTTATAGCAGTACCAGTAACTACGATTTGCTATTTATTACTCTATGCTAGAGAAATTAGTTCTAGTTTTATCTCTAAGGTACTATGATTAAGTATTTGATTCCTATCATTAGCTTATTGAGTTTCAAGGACATATAGTTATGATATAAGTGATAATTATAATATTGAAGGTTTTATTTCAAGTTTATTTGTAGTTCTAAGTAGTGTAATAATTACTTATTTTGTAACAGATACATTGCCGAAATTACTTACTAGTAAATCAATAACACCAAGATATTTTGATGGTTTTTATCGAACTACTACCTGAACCCTTTTATCAATCTTTAGTATCGATTTATTTACAAAATATTGATGATTTTGAGACACTGATGAATGGTTCATTATATTTCCTTGTATTTGGTTAATCCTTTTCTTTTTTACACCTTATATATATTTGAGTTCCTTTAAGGAAATTTCTTTAGTTTCCGATTTACCATCAACTATAAAGAAAATATTATTTACAATCACAATTGCACTTATTTATCTTTCTTTTGTATATATTAATAGAATGAATTTTCACCTTCCAAGTTGTTGTTAGGTACTTACAATTAAATTGAGATATATTTTCTAAGGGGAAGGGGGTGAGAGTGTAATGAGTAGATGCTAACTTTTCTAAAAATATGAAACTCAAAATTCTTCAATGGAATATATGGTATCAAGAGAAAGCTGAGAATATCATCGCACTTATTAGAGAAGCGAACCCTGATATTGTTTGTCTTCAGGAATTAACAATAAATTCTCGATATAACAACTATCAAGATGTTCCAGAGATGATTTCAAAAGGTATCGGTTTTGACTATACTTTCTCAATCGCCCATCAATCTGGGGAATGACTCGTTCAAGGAAATGGTATTTTTTCAAGATACCCAATTATCCAAAAAAAAGATTTCTTTGTTGCAGAAGAAAAGGATTGAGATGACTATGCTGATGAAGGGCGAGTATGTGTTGTCGCAGAATTAGCTTTGGAGAAAGCTAAAACCCTTCTACTCGCAACGACACATCTGTCATATACACATAGATTTATCGAGAATGTCGCAAAAACTCAGGAAGTAGAAAGGTTAATTAGTTTCTTTGGACAACATACTGAGAATTTTGTATTTACTGGAGATCTCAACCTTGCTCCGGATTCAAAGTCTATAAAATGAATTGAAAGATATTTAAAGCACAGTGGTCCAGATTATACTAAACCAACTTGGACAACAAAACCATTTTCTTATAATGGATTTGAAGAGGATAAACTGAGATGGCGTCTCGATTATGTTTTTGCCACTTCAGATATAGTTGTTCTTAGCTCAGAAATCATTCAGACAAATTATAGTGATCATTTACCTATATTGGTAGAGATTGAGCTATAAATAATGGTTTGAAAACTTTTCAAAATCCAAAATATCACGATAAAGGATACTTTGTATTCCGAGTTTTTTTGCAGATTCAATATTCTCTTCCGCATCGTCAAAATAGAGAACTTCATCAGCATTCGCACCGAGAGTGTGAAGAACTTTTGTAT
>CAYVXG010000054.1:0-2666 GCA_964455295.1 uncultured Candidatus Peribacteria bacterium | reverse complement strand
TCGAAGAACTCCCCAAAGATCTTATTAAAAATTATGATCTTGGTTCTACTGGAGGAAATAGAAGAAGAGTATCTGAACTTGAACCTGGAACAAGAGTGAAAAATAAACTATTCGGACCAGGAATCGTGAAAGAAGTCTGGTGAGACGTTGCGCTCATATTATTTGAGAAAAGAGGAATAGGAATGAGAAAGATGGATAGAAGGTTGGTAGAGAAGATGTAGTTTTAATTATAAATTTATAGTCAGATGTTAGAAGAAATAAAATCTTATGATCAAGAAGCGAGAATTGAGAATATTATGAAACCCAATGCAAACGATGTATTTAAGGATTTCAAACAAACTGTTTACCCTGCAATAAAAGAAAGATTCTTTCCCAAAAATAAAAAAACTAGAGTATTTGCTCCTGAAAATATATCTGATAAAAAGCAAAAAGAAATCGACGAAATGCAAACAAGACATTATAATGCTTTTGGAGAAGCTTGCGCAAAACATTTGTTTGAGTTTGTAATCTGAAAAAGCAATAGATAATGATGAAAAAATTAATCTCTTTCATGAGGTTATGTGGATAGACATGATAACTAGTGCAATTTTTAATAGTCAATTAGATTTCCTGAGATGCGCTAAATCCTTTGAGAAAAAAAGAAAATCAAAGAAGCTCAAATTATAAATGAAGGAGTAAAAATAAGTGATCAAAAATTGAAGAAATGATGGACTACTTTAACTATTTCTGAGGATGGGATTACAAGTACTAATGGATATGGGACCACTACTCAAACTAAAGAGGAATTCCTCAGATTTTGAATAAGTAATCAGATTATTTAAATTAAAACCTATTAACTATGAAACATATTTTCACAGGCTGTCAGCCATCGTCTGATCAATTACATATCGGTAATTATTTTGGAGCAATCAAGCCCATGATAGAATTACAAAAAACAGGAGAGTTTGACAAAGTTACTTTATTTATAGCAGATCTTCATGCTTGTACAAAAATCCTAGATAGAGACTTATCAGCATTGCCTGTATGGACTCTCAATACCATCAAGTTATACATTGCTTGTGGTATGGACCCAGAAAAAGTATTTATGTTTAAACAATCTGATGTTCCTGCTCATACAGAACTTTCATGGATTTTGAGCTGTTTCACTCATGTAGGGTTTATGCAAAGAATGCATGTTTATAAGGATGCTGTAGCGAATGGAAAAGAACATCTTATGAGTGTAGGAAGTATGAATTATCCTATCCTTATGGCTGCGGATATTTTACTCTATGATCCAGATCTTATTCCTGTTGGGCAAGACAATAAAGCTCACATCGAGTACATGAGAGATACTGTCTCCAAGATTCATCATAAACTCAAGAAAGATTTATTCACTTTACCTGATGCCTATATTCAGAAAGAAATTGCTGAAGTAAAAGGTCTAGATGGTCGTAAGATGTCAAAAAGTTATGATAATTTTTTAGGTCTTTTGGATAGTCCTGAAGTCTTATTAAAGAAAGTAAAAAAGATTAAAACTACCGACCTTGGTCCAGATGATCCTAAAGATCCAGATACTTGTTGTATTTATAATATTCTCAGATTATTTTTGAATCCAGAAGAAGATGCAAAGATAAGAATTAGATATGCAGAGGGGATTAGCTATAAGGAACTTAAAGATCTTACGTATGAAAAAATTCTTGCCTTTGTCACGCCAATCCAAAAAAACTTCGCTACCATAGATGATAAGTATGTATTGGAGCTCTTAAATAAAAATGCAGCTGAGGCTAATAATATTGCTAACAAGAAGATAGATCAAGTATATAAAGCTATGGGTCTCAGATAATTTATATTTATTATAAACAGATGCCTTTGGATCAAAACCACAATAATACTATTAAAAAAATTCACTCTTTAGAAAAAAATAAAACTTAAGAAGAACTTGCAGATCTTCTTATTGAACAACAGGAATTTAAGAAAACTACTTTAGAAAAGAATAATATTATTAATTTTGATCAAGCTGTAAAAAATAGACAAAAACACAAAGATGATGAATTAAGAAAATACGCACTCAATAACACAAAAAGTTTCTAAAATATTATAAATATCGTATTTACTTTCTTATCTTACGTCCATGTCTCTCAATCCAATTTCAAAAATTATCTATCATACTCCAAATAAAAGTCCAGAAGCAGGTTTATCAGAACTCTTTGATATTCTTGGAACTAAGGTTCAAGCAAAATGGGGACAGGAGAGAATAGAATTAATCACCGATAGTGAGACAGCTAAAATCCAAATAGAGTTTAAAAATGGTAAAATACGTGAGATTGATATTCATTTTCTAAGAAATATAAAACATAGTGTAGAAAGAATTCTTCTCTCTCAAGAGGAAGCGAATCAAGATGATTTTGATGCTCTTTCTATCTATACCGTTTAATTACAAACTATTCTTTTCTGATAGTGAAATTGATAATACCATCATCTACATCACATTCTCCTTGTACATCACTCGTTTCATTGTTAGTCACAATACTTGCGAGCGTTTCTGTGCTAATATAATCACCAAATTTAGAAATAATCTGATCTGCTTCAAAGCCAGCAATAGAGAGTTTGATTCTGTCTGTTACTTCATAACCAGCAGTTTTTCTTGCTTCTTGTACTGATCTTACTAATTCTCTTGCATATCCTTC
>CAYVXG010000053.1:0-2883 GCA_964455295.1 uncultured Candidatus Peribacteria bacterium | reverse complement strand
ATATTGGGCACTATTGATGAAAAGACAGTGAGTCAGTGTCTGGGTGTTACAAGTGAATCTATGATTAAAGATTTCATTTCTGCGTTTGAGGCTAAAGATACGAAATCTTTGGTAAATTTGGTTACCCAGTTACAACATGATGGGGTGGATGTATTTATTTTCCTGAAAGAAATTCTCAACTATATTGATTATTCTCTCAGTCCTGATAATCTGCGTTCGCTCTTGTGAATAGCTCAGTTTATTAAAAATACCTATGATAAACTCAGATATTTCCCTCATCCTTATGTTTTACTTAAAGCAGAAGTAGCAGCTCTCTCTAAGGCTCAAAAGGCTATCAGTAATGAAACTCTAGAAGAGGAGCCAACGAACATCGAGGTGACTACTCTTGAAGCTCCCTCAGTAAAGGTTGAAGATAAGGAAAATAATCAGAATGGTGGTGTAGGAGAGTTTGATGAGCTCAAGAAGCATATCATTAGTTTTATTCCTAGTACTTCTATAAAGTCAATTTGGGAGAGTTCTTGCCACATCAAATCTGTTGATAATACTACTATGGTAGTTCAACTTCTTGAAAAAGGGAAACTTATCTTATTGAATATGCCAAGAAATAAACAAGAAATGGAAAAGTTATGTAGTGAAATCTTAAAAAGAAGAATTACTTTAGAATACCAACATATTGATAAAGAGCTCTTTTTGAAACAAGGACTGGGATTGGGCTAATAATTTAATATTTTTTGTCAGATGATTATTACTGTCAAAGTAAAATTAAGATCAAAACTATCTAAGATTGAGAAGATTGAAGACCTCTTTGCTGGAGAAAATCAGTATAAAGTTTGGGTAAAATCTCCTCCTATAGATGGTAGAGCCAATGAAGAAGTAATACAAATATTATCGGATTATTTTCATCATAGGAAAGATCTTATCAAGATCATAAAAGGACAAAGTTCTACACTCAAAGTTATAGAGTTATCAGATTATTTTTTAAAATTTGCACTGTAAGAATATGAAAAAAGGCTTAGTTATATTTATAGTTCTTATTCTTGTAGGAATAAATATTATGTTTTATAACTTTTATATACGTCCTCTTCTTACCATGTCAGCTCACAATAAATCTGAGAATAAGATAAATAATATTACTTGATGACAAGCTCAAAGTGGATTGGAATCCAGAGGACTAAGTATTGTTAGGGGAGAAAAGGAATCTATAAAACTTACGGTGGAAGTAGCAAAAACTTTTGAACAAAGAACTATAGGTTTGATGTTTCGTAAGAGTTTGGAAGAAAATCATGGTATGTTGTTTATATTTGAAGATGAAGTGGTAAGGAAGTTTTGGATGAAAAATACCTATATCAGTTTAGATCTTTTATTTATAGGTAGTGATTGACTCATAAAACATATTCATAATAACGCAGTACCCTTGGATTTGAGCTCTTTATCGAGTCAAGAACCTGTCCAGTATGTTATAGAAGTGAATAGTGATTTTGTAGAAAAAAACGATATTAAAATAGGTGACAAGATAGAAGGAATATAAAATTTAAATAATCTGATTATTTATTTAGTTTATTATATACACAAGTGCACTATTCAATTATTAGCGGAGCAAGTAATCCTATCTTGAGATCTGTAGCAGATCCTATCAAGGATTTTGATGATACTATACAACAATTAGCTCTGGATATGAAATTGGTTTGTCATGAAGAAGATGGAGTAGGCTTAGCAGCGCCACAGATCGGATTATCTTTGAGAATGATTTATACTACCCAATGGAAAAAAACACCCAAAGGATTAAAATTTCTTAGCGATCAGATTATGATTAATCCAGAAATTCTTGGGAAAAGTACCACAATGAATAAGGATGTGGAAGGATGTTTAAGTCTTCCAGGTATAGAAGGAATGGTAAAAAGATATGATTGGGTTAAGGTGAAATTTCAAGATGAGACAGGAAAAAGTTTTACTAAAACATATAAAGGGTTTGATGCTCGCATTGTTCAGCATGAAATAGACCATTTGAATGGAGTTTTATTTATCGATAAGGCAAGCAAACTACAAAAAATATAAACAAGTGTTTTATTATAAGGATTCTGTTATGCGAAAGGCTACAGAAGAATGTCCTATACTTGTAATTTAGGAAGATCAAAAGTCTTTTTTCTATGATTTTTAATGTCTGTTAAAGATGCATAAGAGGAAGGAAGAGAGGATTATTATAAGGAGATTTTAGATTTGTTATTGGATAGTAAACAAGAGTGAAGGAATAAGAAAATGAGTATAAGGATGTGTGAAATCAGTAAAATACTTAATATTCCTAATCCCTTTGAAATGTAATAGCGTAAGTTATAATTCTCTTGATTGCTTTTTTATAAACACTACTATGGAGAACTTTGAATTTGGCTTTTAGAATATATATTTTATTTTGCGTATCATGTCTAATCAAATTATCAAAGATGCGTTCTGGCAAATATTATGAAGAGTTATTTCGGCGCTCGGAGGTTTTATCACCATCAAATTAATTACGCCGTTTTTGGGACCGCTCAGATATGGAGATTACAATACGGTACTCAAATACTTTGCTATCCGATCAGCACTTGCAGATTTGGGTCTATATACAATTGCACTCAGAGAATTAGGAAAAATGAAATCTCAACTTATAGAAAAACTTACTGGTGAGAAAAATAAAAAATTGTGATTAAATAAGAAAGCAGAAGTAGTGCATGCTATTGAACTTGATCCTGAGAGTACTGCAAAGCTTTCAAATTACTATTCTAAATTCATGGGGTCGAGAGTTATCAATCTTGTGATAGTGTATGTGCTTGCATTGGGAGTTGCTTACCTTATTCCTAGTTACTCTTCAAATCCTTTTATCGTTTGGTGATTACCACTTGGTATGGT
>CAYVXG010000052.1:0-2960 GCA_964455295.1 uncultured Candidatus Peribacteria bacterium | reverse complement strand
ATACTAGAGATCCTGGATTATCTCCAAAGAATAAAATGGCAATATAAGGAGATTTTTGTGTAGAGAAAAAATCTTTGAGGTCTTGAGTTTTTTCTTCGATCAATGGTTTACTATATAATATCATAAGTGAAAAGCGTGACTATAATCAGATTATAAATTATTATGCTTAAAATATAACAATTTGCAGACTAATTACAAAACAATAAGATTGATGAGAAATATTAGTTAGTTGGCGCTTCCACCGTAAGACTAATCTCAGCTACAGTAGTGGCTCCTTTGGTGATAGTATAGATTACTTTCCCGTTCTCAAAACGATATTGAGCATTATACACTCTATGATATGGCTTAGAAACATAGATGTATCCCTGCTTAGAAATCAAGATCTCACATACTCCTTCTTTGAGTTTAATACACTGACCATTCGCAAACTCATTGAGTTGATTTACATCATTGGGAAGTGGAATTACGGTATAAGCAGCATCCAGTATATTTACTCCCTTAGTAGAATCAAAGGTCTTTGGCTTGAGGTAGATACGATAGAGTTCCTGATTATCTTTCATGATTAAGATCTTAGGAATATTATCTATGAAGTCTACTTTTACGCTAATATTATTAGTATTATTAATAATCTGACCTTCAGGCGTCATACTCACATTGAGGTAGCTACCATTAGCATCATAGAACCCAATATCTTGTTTAAATCCAAATGATCATCCCGTAATAATAAACTGATTTGTTTTGGTTTCAAATATTGTTTTTTTGTTGAGTATTGATTGCAATACAGATTCTACTCCATTTCTGATTCTCATAAACTGTACTCCTCCAGTATCAATATCATTATCAAGAGAACTTACTGCTTGTGATTGTCATAGCTGATTGGTAATCACATTATCCAGTGAGAGCTCAGGCAATCCGAGATCGATCACCACTTCTTTTTGTGCTATATTTCCTGCGGCATCTTGACCAACAAGTGTATAATTAAACTTCTTAGGTTTGTCAGTATAGATATGCTGAATAAGGATAGTGTTAGTTTCTCCAGAGAATATAATTTTCTTCTGCTCATCCAATATCCAACTTTTCACTACCTTACTATCGTCAAACCATTCACCCTGAAGTTTGTAGTAGGTTTTGATGTTTCCATACATAGTATCTCCTTGGGTTACAAGTTCGTTTTTGAGTTCGCGTATCAACGATACATCTGCATACGGACTAGAAGTATCTGCAATGATTTGCATACCTGCAGTCTCGTTTGATGCCCGAGGAGAAGATTTACTAATTATCGTACTTGGAGTCTTATCTACAAATGGAATAAGATTGAGCAATGGATTTATTTTTTCTTCACTTTGAAGTTTAGCAATTTGAGAGAAGTACCGTCTTCTTGGTAGATTTTTGAGCAATACATTAATAATATCCTGATCAGGAGCGATGTATTGAATAAGTGTAGAAGTATTAATTGGAATGTTCGTGCCATCAATATTTACTGAACTAATTTTCTTTCCTTGTAATGAATTATCTAAGAAAATCATATATTGATAATCTGCTTTTTTCTCATATGTCTTATTGATATTATCACTATATCTTACAATATAACCCACCAATGAAGGATCATTTGGAAGCTCAGATCTTACTGTATAAGTCAAAGATTGATAAGATTGTCCTGCAACTTTTCGCTCTTTAGGCATAAAACTTTCTGACCATATTTTTATTCCATCCACATAGCCATATTTATTTATTTGAGAATAAATATCATCAACGGAATTAAATACATATTTTTTCACGATCGCATTGAATGAATTATCATCATTAAGAATTTCTGTAGTTCTTTTTACATATACAGTATGTTGATCCCAGAATACAATTTCCTTTTTCTTATCATTATCCAAATCTTTTTCAAAACTTCTCTTCGATACTTCTTCTCATTTATCAATATTACTTACCACATTATGATAATTATCATCTTTACCTTCTACAAAGTATCCTCTAATATACTGAGTAGGATCACTTGCTGCTAAAGAAGTTGTAGAGCTACTTGTCGTAGGAGTAGTGTTTTGAGAGATTAAGAGTTTAGATGAAGAAGAATTTGTGTTATCAATTTTTTCTTGATCACAGAATGTACAAGTAGTTACTTTTTCATCAGTATTTGTTACTACAGAAGAAGAATCAGTTTCGTTGAGTGCAAGCTGAACAGTATTGATATTATCTTTGAGTTCACCAAGGTAAGCTTTTGATTGATCATAATCAGATTTTTGCATTCCTAAAGTTACATAATCAGATTGGTCAAGTGCAGAATAGTAACCATTGATTACTTGTTGTTGAGTAGAAACATATTCTTTTGGTAAGTTGTAAGCTTCTACATAATCGAGTGTTCTTTGATCAAGATTCATTACATTCGTCTTCAGACTATAAGAGTCTTGATCATTACTTACATATTGGGAGTTAGCCTCATGATCGAGCCAACCATTGTAATCTTGTTGTACCCAGTTCTTGAGTTCTGCATTGGTCTTGAGCTCTGTATTCATAATTTCACTTGCTTGATCTTTCACTTCTTGGATACCTTTGGTATTGATTGTGGTAGTAGTAGGATAATCGTAAGAACGTGTAATTTCTCCTGCTAGCATCTTTCTTTGCTCTGCTCCTATTTCATTATCCATTTCAATAAAGTAAGGTAATTCCCCTTTGATTTTATTATTAACACTAGAATAATCTGAATCAGCTGTCGCCATACTATCGAGATCAAAATTGTAATCGTTTTGCGCAACAATTTTCTGATTATTTTCCGTCTTCGTAACTGGAATAATATTGAGATTTACATTTACAGAATCTACTTGTTCCAAACCATCATCTATAATATTCAACAATTGCTCTCCTGATTGAATGAATTTTTGTACACTTGGGATTTGATCACTATCACGCAGTACTGATCTAGTACCATCATTTACTACCTCAGCAATACCATCAAA
>CAYVXG010000051.1:0-2998 GCA_964455295.1 uncultured Candidatus Peribacteria bacterium | reverse complement strand
GTATCATCCCCAACATAATCGGTATAAGCATATCTATTTCCTGTTCTATTCCATCAGATTACTTGTTGTTGAACTGACGAATATAGATTATCTGTTTCTAACTGAATAATAGGATTATCATTGATTCTAAATTGAGTATAACTATCTTTTGCAGCAAGATACGACCAATTTCCATCTCCATCAAGAAGTCCAAAATTAGCTCCATTTCATGATCCGTGAATAGTTCCATAAGCAGTTGATTCATTATCTCTCAATATGAGTTGAGTTGTATTTGAATCGTTTGAATCATAGTAAAGAGCAGTAGAATTATCCCCATAGAGTCTATTGTTTTGAAGATAGAGCCAATATGACCCATTTAGCTTAAGTCCACCTCACACACTTACGAGGGACCCATTATCACTCAAGATACTTGATATAAGTTTTGAGCCATTCCATTTTGGAAGGACATTGTTTGATACTCAAGAAATCAGATTTGTAAGAAATTCAGGATTAATTCTTCAAGCATTATCAAAAAGATTTGCTATAATAGTACCAAATAATCCTTTTGGCTCACTTACTCCACTTGGAAGTCCTGGATCAGGGTTTTGGATTTGATTTACCCTCGGTTGTACTATTCAGAGGTTATCTGCAGATACCTCATAAATAGTTATGAATTGACTCAAGAGAAATACTTGAAGTACAATAAGCGCTTGTATTTTTGTTCTCATACAAAGAAATTAAAATATATATATTCCTTGAGTATTTTAGAGTGGAAGGGGAATTAGGGGGTTTCTTTTCTCCAAATACTTTTTGGTAACATACGTACATTTCATCATATTTTTAGTGTAAAGTCAAAAAAAATACTCTTTTCAAAAACGAAAGAGTATTTTTAAATAAAATTTAAATAGGCTTTTAGTAGAGTGCTCAGCTCGCATTTACGTTACAAGTAATATTTGCAAGAGCTCAACTTGCATTTACCACTTGATAAGTTCAAGTTCCAATACTTTTTCAAGCTTCATAAATTTCGGTACAACTTCTATAATCAGAATTTTGCCATAGTTCTACTCACGCATCACTGATTAAGTTTACAAAAGTTGTTCCATCAGCGTAAGGAACTCAAGTTTCTAAGTCATAAGGAAGATTTTTACTTTGATTATGAAAGATGAATTTATCTTTATTGGTTCCAGTTACTACTTCTATAGGGGTTGTACTGGCTATTGCCATAACGATAGTTGGAAGATTATCTCGAGAGACCGTTTTATAGTTTCACTCAAGGTAGGCTATATTGTTCCCATTATTTTCTAAAGTAGTCGCAAGTTGATATTCTTGTTTATTTTGAGTGATACTATATATATAAGGGATTTTCATAAGAGGGTCTTGTGGAAGTTTTTCAAGCGTAGATAGGGTAACGTTTGAGTTCATCTTTCAGTGAAATCCTACAGCAACTCAGTTATAGGTAAGTCAAAAGTTATCTCACGGAAGAGGAAGACTTCATCTCTTCTGTTTATAAAGTTTTAAGCTTGAAGAAATACTTGCAAAATCCGACTTTCTTTGAGTATCCCTTGCATCAAGCATATATTGAGAGTACGAGTAAAATCAAAGGGTAGTAAGTATTATGAGAATAGTAGTAGCAACTATAAGTTCTACAAAAGTGAATCATTGCTGTGTTTTAAACATTTTCAATTTAAATTAATGTTAAAGTTTTGACGAATCCTTTTAAAAGTGATATGATGAAAGTATCATATATAATTATATATAAAATATGAAAAAACAAAACAAAAACACACTCTTATCTAGTATGAGAAGAAAAATAAATAAGAAAAAATTTATTGAATTTTCTCTTATAGCTATTTGACTTTCTATCTTTTTGTATGTTTTTGCAAATGATATAATGAATATAATTGCAAGACAATCAGCAACTACACTGGGTTCAAACAATGCACAAATCACATTTTCATATACAGGGTGATCAGAAACGTATTATGTAGAACAAGGAGGAAATTCAACGATTCTATGAAACTATTTTAAGTGATACTACTACGATAGTATGATGGGATTTTTTCAACTTGATTGGTCTTCAAATCCCAATAAAAATGTGTCTATAACAAATTCTACTTCAAAATGTGGAACTTCTTATGGGTATAAATTATGAGGGTATGCATACAATCCATACTATGGTTTTATAGATTTTGATTACAATTTTAGTACATTTGTATACTATTGTGTTGGTGATAAAAAACTTCATGGATATGGATACAATAAATATGTATGATTCCAAAGCTTTGAAGGAATTGGTTTTGAACTCTATCCTTCAACATGAGCTCTATTGGGTACAACAAATTCAAATCTATTCGTAAATGATACAAGTAACATTAATCAAGTAAATCAATCAAGTTGAAGTAATTCAAACTATTCAAACAATGGAATATGAGGTGACATATTTAATATAGATGATACAAAAGAATCCGTCATCTACATCATTCACTAAACATTCTTTTCTTAATATAAAAGCATTTATGAATACAAAACTAAGGTACGTAGCAATAGCTAGCGTACTCTATATAGCTGTTGGATTTTATTCGAGTGCACAAGCAAGTTATACAAATGCAGTTCCGTTAATAAACCAAATCCAAAACCCAGATCCAGGACTTCCAAGTGGAGTTACTTATCCAAAAGGATTGTTTTGATGAGTTATATCAGAACTTTTTGATTCGTCAGGACGTATTTATTCAGCTTTTCTTACAAATCTAGTTTCTTGAGTATCAAATAATGTCCTTCCAAAATGGAATGGAGCGAATCTTATATCAAGTATTTTGAGTGATAATGGATCTCAACTGAGTGTATGAGGAAGTCTTAAGGTAAATGGAGGAAACTGGCTTTATCTCCAAAATAACAGACTCTATGGGGACAACGCTACTGCTCTTTACTATGACTCAAACGATTCAAATACAACTCAACTCATATTGAGAGATACAGAAGGGGCTATGTATGGAACTATTCACGGATCATGAAATGGAGC
>CAYVXG010000050.1:0-3144 GCA_964455295.1 uncultured Candidatus Peribacteria bacterium | reverse complement strand
TGTATAAGAAGTTATTGAAAATACTTAAAATTTATACTCAACTAGTCTAGACCCATTTTGAATTGTATTTATGAATTTTGATATTTCATCCCTCGTAGAACAAATACTCTCTTCCTATGAAGAGGGTTTTATTCCTATTATTTATGGACAGACAGCAACGGGGAAAACACGTTTGAGTATTGAGCTCGCAAAAAAATTGGATAAACCTGTGGAGATTATTTCTGCAGATAGTAGGCAAGTATATAGACTTATGAATATTGGTACTGATAAGATTGATGAATCACTTAGAGCTAAAATTCCTCACCATCAGATTGATATTATTCATCCTGATGAAATCTATACTGCTTGGCAACGACAACAAGATGCCTATCAGATTATTGAAGAAATTCTCAATCGTTGACATATACCTATGATCGTGGGTGGAACAGGACTTTATATTGATACTATCGTATACAATTTTAGCATGAGTACCTGTGAACCAGATCAGAAATACAGAGATCAACTTGAAGAACTTGAGGCGAAACAACCAGGGTCTGTGTGGAATATACTCAATGAAATTGATCCTGTAGAGGCAGCAAAAAATCATCCTAAGAGTATAAGATTTATAATCAGAGCCTTAGAAATCTATCATGTAAGTGGTAAGACAAAAACTGAACTCATGCAAAAAGCTCCTCCTCGTTATCCATTACTCATGATAGAGCTTCAACAGGATGTACAATTAGGCAACAAACTTATTGATGAGAGAATCAAACTAATGCTTAAAAATTGATTGGTAGAGGAAGTAAGAGGTCTTCTTGATATGGGATATGAAGCTTCTTTAACAAGTTTAAAAACTATAGATTATAAACAGACGGTAGAGTATATCCAAGGCACGCTTAGCCTTTCTGAATATATTCAATCTCTTCAAGTAGTAAATCACCAACTTGCAAAAAAACAAAGAACTTGGTTTCGTAGATACTCTAAAGATGCAGAAAAATACGCTCTTCATAAGCAGAGCAATAAGAATATTAAATATCTCAGTTTCTATCTTCCAGACTATTTTTCTTAACAGGATATTGATTTCAAAATGTCAACTTTATATTAAAGCATTGAGCTTCTGTTTACTTGCAATCTTTTCCACATAACTTATATCTAAGCTATAATTCTTTTTTATTTGTTAATTATTTCGATGAACAACAATCTTACTATGAACAACAATTTGTTTAACACAGTATTAAGTGTTATTACATTAGGACTAGTGGCATTTAATACTTTTGGAGGATCTAATATCACTGAGGCAATTGAAAAAGTTGAGGCAATGAAAGTTGGAGGTGAAGAAAACTACGCTATTGTTAAAAAAATCTATGATAGTCCAGCGTTCAAAGCATCTCAAAAACAATCTCTTGAAGCTGCTCAACAACAAATGGAAGGTACTACACCAACTGATACAACTACAACTGATACAACTGTAAGTGGTACTACAGACACAACTGTAGCTCCTACTGCTAACAATACTCTTACTGACGATCAAATTGCTGCGATCAAAAAAATGGGAATATGGCAAGGAGATAAGGATGCAAAAATTCTTTTCTTAGAATATTCAGACTTGCAATGTCCTTTCTGCAAAAGACATCATGATAGTGCTACAGTAGCTACTTTGATGACAAAATATGGAGATAAAATGGCTCACTCATTCAGAAATTTCCCATTATCATTCCATCAATACGCTAATGCTGGAGCAAATGCAACGTTGTGTGCTGCTGATCAAAGTGAAGAAAAATTCTGGAAATTTATTGATGTAGTGTTTACTAAAACTTTAAGTAGTGAACAAATTTTGTATGATGCTGCTAAAGAAGTAGGTCTCAATGAAGCTGAATTCAAAACTTGTATGACTGAGAATAAATTTGCTACACAATGGAACGCTGAAATGTCTGAAGGACAAACACTATTTGGTGTAAGTGGAACTCCAGGTAATGTAATGATCAATACTGAAACTAAAGAATATGTAGTAGTAGCTGGTGCTTATCCTGCAAGTGAGTTTGAAAAAACTTTAGATGTATGGGCTAAATAATCAAAGTTATTTTCCTATATGATTTTAAGCTCACTTTCTTAGTGAGCTTTTAATTTGAATTGAATAGTTGTATTAATAATTTATAATCTGATTATATTTTTTATTTTTAAAATCATCACGTGAGTAGAGAATACATAGGACAATTTCTCAATGATATTACCTTGATGACTGACACGGATAAGTCAGATGGAGATGTAGTGAGACTGATGACCATTCATGCTAGTAAAGGACTAGAGTTTGAGTATGTTTTTGTAGTTGGTTGTGAAGAGGGTACTTTTCCTGGAACGAACTGTGCACTCGATCTTGATGAGATGGAAGAAGAAAGAAGATTAATGTATGTAGCCATTACCAGAGCAAAAGATCATCTGTTCTTGAGTCATGTAAATTCTCGTATGATCTGGTGAAAGACTACTGCAACTGCTCCTTCAAGATTCCTCGAAGAACTCCCCAAAGATCTTATTAAAAATTATGATCTTGGTTCTACTGGAGGTAATAGGAGAAGAGTATCTGAACTTGAACCAGGAACAAGAGTAAAAAATAAATTATTCTGACCAGGTATTGTAAAAGAAGTCTGGTGAGATGTGGCCTTAGTATTATTTGACAAAAGAGGAATTGGGATGAGAAAAATGGATAGGAGATTGGTAGAAAGAATGTAAATAAATATTTCATATTAAAAATTTAATATATTAGTAGATCATGAAACATATTTTCACAGGTTGTCAGCCATCATCCGACCAATTGCATATTGGTAATTATTTTGGAGCCATCAAGCCCATGATAGAATTACAAAAGACAGGGGAGTTTGACAAAGTTACTTTGTTTATTGCTGATCTTCATGCTTGTACAAAAATCCTAGATAGAGATTTATCAGCATTACCTGTATGGACTCTCAATACTATCAAGTTATATATTGCTTGCGGTATGGACCCAGAAAAAGTATTTATGTTTAAACAATCTGATGTTCCTGCTCACACAGAACTATCTTGGATTTTGAGTTGTTTCACTCATGTAGGATTTATGCAAAGAATGCATGTCTATAAAGATGCTGTAGCAAACGGAAAAGAACATCTCATGAGCGTAGGAAGTATGAACTA
>CAYVXG010000049.1:0-3273 GCA_964455295.1 uncultured Candidatus Peribacteria bacterium | reverse complement strand
GATTCGAACCTAGATAAACGGA
This sequence comes from uncultured Candidatus Peribacteria bacterium, assembly GCA_964455295.1. Classification (GTDB taxonomy): domain Bacteria; phylum Patescibacteriota; class Gracilibacteria; order Absconditabacterales; family Absconditicoccaceae; genus CALMFT01. The sequence goes on along the minus strand of CAYVXG010000049.1, from coordinate 3,251 downwards.
TTCAGAGTCCGTTGTCCTACCATTAGACGATCTCCGATTAGTAGTTTTCAAGAGGGATTTCAGAATTTTCATATTGGACACTCCCACAACAAACCTCATACTAATCCTTTTTATAGGATTTTCAAACGAAAAAGTGAATTTATCGCCTCATTGTAGGATACAAAAAAACTGAAAGTTTTTTCCAAACCTTCAGTTTTTCAGATTATAGATAATCAGATTATAAGAAATTTAATACTTATTCTACTACTTCTACACTATCCTCAATCATCTCACCATCACTGTTCATATACACAAACATAGGCACGATAAGTGGAAGTCTATCCAATGATTTTTGTAATACAATTTCGAGATCAGATTTGATATCTTTGAGACATTGTTTTACATTATCATACTTACCGATTCTTGATCTATATTCTTTTTCAACATACTTCACAATGTCTGTATGAACTTTTCTAATTTCGGTAGTATATACAAACCCTCTTGATTCAATTTGGATGTTACCTACAATTTGTCTTGTTTTCACATCTACCTTAAGAATAAAGGTCAGCATACCACTTTCAGACATGATCTTTCTTGCTTTACTTACATACTCTCCTTGTAGACCTCCAATTCCTTTTCCATCCACAATAATAGTATCCAGTCTGAGTCTTTTGTCTGATTGAATCACAATATCTTTATACATTTCAATAATCACTCCATTACCCTCAGGCATCAGAATATTTTTTTCTTCAATACCAAGATCAAGTCCAATCTTACGATGTGAATATCTTTCCAAAGCTTGCGTATAAAATGGCATAAAGTATTCAGGTTTCACGAGTGAAAGCATCAACTTATGATCTTCTTCATATCCATGTCCAGAGGCATGAATATCCATATCGTTATTGGTAATCAGATTTACTCCACTAATGAGTAATTTATTGAGCATAGCAGTCATTTGAGTTTCATTTCCAGGAATGGCTGTACTAGAAACCAATACGGTATCTCCATTTCTGAGTTTGATATCCTTGTGCTCTCCTCTTGCGATTCTTGCCAATGCTGCAAATTCTTCTCCTTGTGCACCTGTACAAAGAATCACAGTCTTTTCATCTGCCATACCATCAGTACTACTATCAATTTTTCTCAAGTAATCTTTTGGCACATTAATATATCCCAGCTCTCTACAGATTTCTACGTTATTTTCCATAGATCTCCCTGCTAAAAATACGATTTTACCATATTTCACTGCTGAATGTACAGCTTGAATGATTCTTCCTACATTTGAGGCAAATACTGCCATAATAAGTCTTCCTTTAGAATGTTTAATAATCTGATCAAGATTTTCTCCAATTGTTTTTTCAGATTTTGACCATCCTTGTCTGTTCGCTCCAAGACTATCTCCGATATACATTCTTACACCTTCTGTACCAATTCTTGCAATTTTAGCAAGATCAGCTGGTTTATCGATTGCTGGTGTATGATCAATTTTGAAGTCGGCTGAAGTAAAGATTACTCCTTTTGGAGTATTAATACTCAAGGCGAAAGTCTCAGGAATATTGTGATTTACTCTTACAAATTCAATTTCAAAACATCCGATTTTTACCAAATCAGTGTCAGGATTTACAATCTTATATTTGAGTTTGTTTACTGTTTTTCTTTCTTCCAAGGTTTTCTTGACCAATCCCAAAGTGAGTGGCGTGGTATATACCGTAGGAACAAAATCCAATTGTGGTAAGATATCTTTAAGTGCTCCAATATGATCCAAATGTCCATGAGTAAGTACAATACCTTTGAGTTTTTTAAGATTTTTTTTGATATAAGAAACATCAGGAATAAGGTAATCAGCTCCCATAGTGATGGTTTGATTGAATTCAAGTCCACAATCTACCATGATCATGTCATTTCCATATTCAATGAAGATACATTGCCCTACTTGTTCAAGTCCTAGTAATGAACCAATTCTTACGGGTTGTTCTCCCTTGGGATCAAAAGCTACAGTAGTACTTTCTTGCACTCTTCTGTTATCACTTGGTCTTGAATTCTTACGGAAATCCTTATGAAAGTTTCCATTAGTTTTTTTAGCTTGTTTAGCCTGAAAATTGAAGTTTATTCCTCCTAAGTTTGTTTTTTCTAAGAAAGCTTGTTCTTCTGTTTTTGCTGTGTTTGTTGCTGTTGTTTTAGCTGAATTTACTTCGATTGTTTTTGGTGGAGTTGATCCCACAGCTTTTGCTGCATGAAGTTGTTCTTTTTTTGATTCTGTCATTTTGAAAATAGTTGATAAAAATTAAAATTTACTAAGATATAAAAAATAATCTGAAAGATAAGAAAGCTGGGCATATTTCTAGGTATCGCTGTTTACAATTGATGTTTGAAACTTTTTTAGTCACCTTTTATCAAAGAAAAATTGTGTATTGTGTCGAAAATCCATAGAAATAGGATAGCTTATACGCTTAGCAAGAACGTTGAGCAAGATTTTCAGAAAATTCTTTTATCAAATTACTCCAATAGTAATGATTTAATTATCAATTGCAAATTTATGTTAGTATGCGCCTTTTAAGCAGTTATTCTTTGGATATTTTAATCCTCACCCAGATGATCTAATACATATTGAGCATCATTTTCCGAAGCGCCTGTCACATATACTGCATATTCTGGTGTAGTATACCAAAAATGAGTAACGGTATTGAGAGTAGTAAGATCTGTATAATAGGTTTGAGGAACAGGAAGCTCTCCCCTTCTAATTTTATCCACTGTTCTAAAATCATTTCTTGTATACATTGTTCCATTTGATTTAAACCATAGTGGAGCTAGTGCGGTTTCTCTAGTATCTCCTATATTATTCGCTATTGCAGCTTCTTTAGTATCATAAACAGCACCCACTTCTTTAAAATCTTGTATCGTAATATTATCTTCTTTTGGAGTACCACATCCTACTAAAATTAAAGTCATTCCCAATAATACAACTACTTTCAATGATTTAAAAAACATTTTCATAAGAGAATAGTAAGTTAAATAAAGAATATACTCTGAGGATGTTTATTTAAAATAATAATTCAAGGGTCTATTTTTAAGGCAACAAAAAACCTGACTACATTGCTGCAATCAGATTATTGATAATTATACAAATAAGAGAAGGTAAAACATCCAAGCAACAATTTGAGAATGTTGACTTTGGTGTACATTGAAGTACTGTAGTTTTTTGTTTATCCATTGAAGGATATTTTTTCCATTAGGGAAGTGATTTATCCCCACGTTCCCGTAGGGATGCCTTGTTA
>CAYVXG010000048.1:0-3336 GCA_964455295.1 uncultured Candidatus Peribacteria bacterium | reverse complement strand
TGGAGATGACGAGTATCGAACTCGTGTCCAAAAAGCAAAATATTGATATACTACCATCATAGTCTAGATTTGATAATCAATGATCTGGTCTCTAGACAAACAACCATTGATGTGAATGTGTTTACTGCACACAGACAAGCAGTTTGTGAAGGTTTAAGGTCGCCTATTGTATTTACAACCTGTCTAGAACACTACAATAGGATAAAGGACTTGACTAGGCAAATGCGTAAGCATTAAATCTGTTGAGATTTAGTCCTGCAGCTCTGTTAGAGTTTGCGTTTAGTTTGTGATAGATTTTACAGGTCACTATCATCCTGAATGGCGCTCAATATGTTGGAATTTCTGTCAAAACCAAAACATCCCCATATTGACCTAGTTTGCACTAGGCTTTCAATTTAAGTAGGTCAGTAATATAGGTATATCTATCCATATTATTGTCCTTCAAATATCTCAAGAAACTTCTTCTTTTCGCTACCTTTCTCAATAAGGCTCTTTTGGAGTCTACATCGTGTCTATTTGTTTCGATGTGTGCTTGAAGTTGTGTAATATCCATACTGAGGAGTACTACTTGAACTTCTGGAGATCCATTGTCTTTCCCGTGTCTTTTTACTTGTGCAAGGAGATCTTGCATGTTAAGATCACTTCCGTTTTTTGTTTTAGCCATGAATTTAAAAATATATTAATAAATAAGCCGATACTTTAGGCGGCAAGACCAATAGTATGGTAACTGCCCAGGGAGGGACTCGAACCCTCACATCCTTACGGACACCAGATTTTGAGTCTAGCGTGTCTACCAGTTTCACCACCGGGGCGTGAACTATACTAATAAACAACTTACTAGAAAAATCAATTGATATTTTTCCGTGATTTTCGCTTTTCCTCCTTATATTTTCTACTTTCCCACGCCTCTTTTTCAGATTATATTTTCTGATATTTTTCACTAATTTTCCGCTTGTTTGGCTTGTAATCGTGATTCCATTGAATATGGAAATACTGTTTTATTTTTTAATTTCTTTATGATGACTTTTAGTTTAAACAAAGTAATGCTTATGGGAAGATGTACTGCACCTGCGGATGTGAAAAAAATTGAAGGAAATGATTTAGCGGTGGTGAATTTCACGATCGTGACGAATAGAAAATTTACGAATAGTAAGAATGAAGCTGTGACAGAATCAGAGTTTCACAGATGTACAGCCTATGGAAACAGTGCTGACATTTTATGAAAATACCTCAGTAAGGGTAAGAAAATGTATGTAGAAGGTAGACTCAAAACTAAGAAACGAACTGATGCTACAGGAAATGCAAGACAGTCTACAGAAATTATTGTGGATAATTTTATTTTCTTGGATAATAAAGCCCCAGAAGAGGAGGAAGAAACTGAGGAAGAGATCGAGATGGCAGAAGTGGAAGAAGACAGTTTATTTGAGCATATTGAAAAGTAAAAAGGGATTGGAAGAGTGCTTCAGTTAAAGCGTGGGTGGCATTTTATTTTAACATTGATATTGTTTTGCTTTTGATTATATAATGAAACACATGTTTTATACTTAATTGTTTCCTAAAGGATGTTCAATTTTTTTTATGACAGCTTAGAAACTGTTCAAAAACTTAAGTTTCCAACGAGAGAAGAATATATCCAAATGGGATTATTTGTGCTTTTGGCAATCGTGCTATCTGGTGCTATCTTTGCTATCTATGATGCAGTGATCAGTAACTTGTATCTTACTTTTTATCAATTATTTAGAGGTTAATTATGGCTAAAATACAAGAACTTGATCTCAATAAACAAATCAAAGATGATAATCTGAGATGGTATGTTCTTTCTGTAAATTCAAACCAAGAAGAAATGGTGGTGGAAAATATGAAAGAAAGAATCAAAAAGATTGGCTTGGATACTGATGTAACAAGTTTCTTCATTCCTATTGTGAATGAAATTATCACAAGAAAAAATAAAAAATCTATTAAACCTACAAAATTATATCCAGGATACTTGTTCGTAAGAATGAGAATGAATGATAAGATCTGGTATGTAGTAAGAAACACTCCAGGAGTAAGATTGATCATTGGAGCGGAAACAAGACCTATTCCTATTGAAGACGAACAATATGAAAAGATTGTTGCTGAAGTAAGAGAAAAGAATGTAAAACTCACTACAAGAAATTCATTTAAGGTGGATGATGTAGTAGTAATCAGAGAAACAAACTTCAAAAATATGAAAGGTAGAATTGCTGAAGTAGATGATCTCAGAGGACAGGTAACGGTAATGGTAGAATTTATGGGAAGAACAACTCCAGTAAGTCTCTCATTTGATAAAGTAGAATTAGCATAATTAAATCTTAAAACTACTCAACTATAAGAAAAACCTACAATGTTTGTTGTAGGTTTTTTGTAATCTAATTCGACCCTCTGAGTAACAGTCAGGTGTCTCTAGTGAAAATCTTATTGTAAACTTAAAGTCATGAGATTTATCTTTGTAAAAAGTTCACCTACTCCAAGTAAGATCCAAATAATAACAATAGCAAGAATAAGTTTTGCCCGCCCAGGGATATTTATATTTGCTATTCTCTGGAAGACCACATCTCCCCATGGAAAATAAACAAAAGAAAGAAGAACGATAAAGACCCCAAAAATTTGATCATTTCCCCAAAAAATATTGATGATACCCGCCACGAGAACAAGAATTCCAAATATCCAAGAGAGTAAAGCTCCTGAATGTTGTGCATTAGCATTGTTATTAATTTCTTTCATAAAAAAGAATAAATAATAAAAGTACTCAGCCAAATTATAGAAAACTAAAAATTGAATACAAATTATTTTTTCTGACTCTTTTCTTTTGTTTTATGAAGTGGCTTTTCTAAGTTCTGATTATTCATCTTGTAATTTTTACACTCATGCAAGTTTCGAAAAAAACAAAATGATATCAGTGAGAACAGTTAGTCATTGATTATTTCCTCCAAGAAGGATTTAGTTTGGTGGAGAAAAATTATACCATCGTGGGTGGAGAATTGGATGTTATTATGAAAAATGATCTGACTCGACTGTTTGTGGAAGTAAAGGTGGTAGATAGTATTACCAATTTGGGCGATTTCATTGGGAAACGTAAAATCTCTTCCTTACAAAAAACAATCTACCACTTTCTTAACGAACAATCGGCTTCTCAATTGGAGCTTGAATTAGCTGTGGTATTTATTCATGCAGGAGCACTTTATCATATCTATTATTATGAAAACTAAAATTATTCTTTTTATTGTAATTATTGTGACAACCTTCATAGTGGGAGGCTGTCAGAGCAAGGAAGACTTTGTTGTTGAGGAAAGCTGGAAAACTTTCATGGGCGGG
>CAYVXG010000047.1:0-3432 GCA_964455295.1 uncultured Candidatus Peribacteria bacterium | reverse complement strand
CAGTCGTAGTAGCCTGTAAAGACTTCTACTTGATCCGCTACTACACAATAGGAGTGGTTTTTTAATGATTTATTTTATTTCAGATTAGTGTTATGGCTAGAGAAGCAATTAAACAATCAGTAAGATTTGATATTTTCAATCGTGATTGATTCAGGTGTAAATATTGTGGTAAATCTCCTGAACAAGGAGTAAAATTACAAGTAGACCATATTATACCTGTAGCTAAAGGGGGTTGAAACGAAGTAGAGAATCTTGTTACTGCTTGTTGGGATTGTAATATAGGTAAGTCAAAGAAGTTAATTTGAAATAAAATAAATAATAGAGATCTAAAACAAGAAACAAAAGATATGCAAGAACAGATTAAAGTATTGAATGAATATTATAAATTTCTAAAACAAAAAAATAAACTATCTAATGCACAAAACTCTATCGAAACCTTTATAAGTATCTCTTGAAGTAATCCTACCGAATGTCGACATAAAGATATTACTACAATGATTAAGAAGTATTGAATGGAAATTGCAGTAAAGGCACGAGAGATATTTTTAGAATCTAATAAGGACGAAGCTAGATATTTTTTCTGAATCTGTAAGAATCTAAATTATGAATGCACTGACCCATATTATAAAGACAAGTTACAATTCTATTATGATTATATAAAATATTATGATGATACTACTCAATATAAGAACAAGGACTTTATTCTAACATATAATCGAGATGCAATACAGTACTATCTTGATCACTATTGAAGAGATATATGAGGTAAACGATATAATGTTGGAGATTCTAGTTATAAAAAAGAGGCTGATCTGACTGATTATCAATACTGAAAATTGATAATTAACAATCTGAAAGATAAGAAAACTGATTTATATTCTAATGTTGAGTAGTATGAAATATCAAAAATGACAATTTCTAACTGTCCCTAATAAAAACATACTAAAAGGGAAACCGCCTATACTACAATCAGTTTATTTTTGGATATGTGATTTCTCTAATGCTTTCTGAGAGTGCTTTCCTAGTCTACAAGCAATAGCTGACTGTGCCTGATGTAGTCGTAGATCAGTAATTGAATATATAAAAGAATTAGAAAAGATGGGTATCTTAGTAAAGACTAACCGCTGAAACGGTAAAGAACAGACAAGTAATTTATATCAAATAATGATAATTGAAAGTGCAGGAGATTCACCACCCCCTAGTGCAGTAAATTCACTACCTAGTGAACAATATGCACCACCCCCTAGTGCAGGAGATGCCCACGAAGTCAATCCACTCTCTTTAAGTCAAGCTTTTGAACAAAATTCTTCTAAAGAAGAAACAGCTAACGCTGTTTGAGGTGATCAAGAAAAAAAAGAAGAATCTGAATCTTTAGAAAAGGAAGAAATTGAAGAAGAAAAAAGTTCCGCTAAAAAAGAAGAAGCCGAACTAGCTGAATACTGAAAATCAGATGTAAACGAAATAATCAAAATAATGAAACAATCCTGCAACGACGTTTGATTACAATATATGCCCTGATACAAGGAGAGAGCATTTGCAAAACATATGCTGAGTAAGAAGTTAGCTAAAGAAATAGAGAAGTACAACTGCCCTCTGGAAGAATTTATAAGAAAAGTAATCACAGCCTCAAAACAACCTTATATGAAAAAAGTAAATAGTCCTAAAGACTTTTATGATAACCGATGATACATTGTAAACGCCTCTAATCAAAAAACAGATTCTATAAAAACAATATCAGTTATTTAACTCTTACAACTAACTATGCTTTATACTTACGCCTTTTATCTTTTTTCTTGAGAAGTCAGGGTAATCACAAAAGAAGAAAAGATAAACCGAATACCTGAATTACAAAAAGATTATATCTCTTTAGATTGATGATTCAGTGTTATCAGCACAAAGAGTATTGCTGAAATAAAGCTCGTACTCTCTCATAGTGAACTTGTAGAGATAGCTAAAAAGACTGATATTGATTTTAGAGCTTTATCACACCTAAGACCTTGAAATAAACCTTTAGATTATAACCAACTTGTACTATGACAGAAGTAAAAAGAGAACTTAGAAAGATAATGCAAAAAACTTGGAACTGAAAAGGATTTGTACTTTGCAAACCTGACCCACTTAAAGTAGGATTATCTGAAAAGTACATTGAAGCTCTATTAGAGGATTGACTAAGTGTAATTGAACAATCAAGAGCTAATAATGAAATTGATAAAGAGATGTTATTCCACTTTGGTATGAGCAAAAATCAAGAGCTGAAAGATAAACGAAAAGCTACTTACCCTGAAAAAATCCACAATCTGGATAATGAGCTATTTGAAAAGCTAGAAAGCAATAAAAAACAATGTCTTGTTATAGGTGATACTCACGATAATGCTTATCAAATATGTTTTCAGAAATGAGATTATATTGTAGTTGCATTATCAAAACCTACTCCTGCTAAGAGAGAAAAACCTGCACGAGGTTATCATATTACTTGCACAAAGAGTGAAGCTCCCTTATTCCACGAACGATGTACAAGGCAACCTAAAGCAACAGTAGAACAGAATTAGAAAATGTCAAGAATAATAAAATAGCTTATTTACTACACAATCAAATAATAAGTAAATATTCTCTTGAATTACATAAATAAATTCTTATACTGAGATTATATTTAACTTATTAAATAATCAGATGAAACATTGAGCATTGTACTTAGGTACTATTGGAAGTAATATGAAGTTCCAAATTGAAACACTACCAACACCAAATAAAATTGTACGACTACCAAAAGATGAATGTGATGAATTATCTGAAAAAGAACTTGGTGAAAAATTAACAGAAGCCTGTAAAGGAATACTAACAAGAGAAAGAAATTTATCTCTTAACTTCCCGATCAATGTCTTATAATCAAACAAGAGAAGAAAAAATAAAAGAACTTAAAGAAAGATTTGATAAAGTTATCTCTAATCCGAATATAAAAAATCTATCAGAAGCTAAAGATACAGTAGACACAATATTAGCTGATATGAGAATGCGAGAAGATGAAACCAAACAATATGATGAGGCTAAAGAATTTGCAGAGCATAATGAACATAACGACTACAAGTAATTTATTTTTTAACTAAATCACAATGGAAACTAAAGAAACATTCCAGAACATTATATTAAAATCAATAGCTAATCTCAATAGACTAATGATACAACTAGATGAATGAAAATTTATAGACCAAGACTTTTATGAGAATTATGAATTTGAAATCTTACATTTTTCAATTGCACTAGCAAATATTGAAAATGATACAACTTTCAAAAAATTAGATTTGATAAAAGAAATGGCTGTACGACAAGATGACTATAAAAATAAGATAGAAGAAACAGGAAAATATGTTATTGCAGATGGTGCAAGAGCCACTGAATTTCAGTTCTTAGAAAAAAATTCACTCCAAAAGAAAC
>CAYVXG010000046.1:0-3593 GCA_964455295.1 uncultured Candidatus Peribacteria bacterium | reverse complement strand
TTATTATTTCTAGGTGAGTTTGACAAAAGTAATCATTATTCATATAATCAAGTATGAAACAAATCTGATCATTACGTATTACGCAAAGCAACGGATGGGGAAATTATGGATCCACTCCAGATGAAATTTTACAGAAAGTAAAAAATAAGGCTGATCCAGAAAATATGATTGACACCAGAGCTGATGATGATCTCAATGTATCGAGTCAGGCTTTTGGTTCTACCAATAGGATTACGAACACTCTTGATCAGGTAAGAGAAGCTCTTGATCCTTTCGTGCAATGGGCAATTTTTATCTGATTATCTTTTGCCGTTATTCTGATTATTTGGAATGCGCTCAAACTTTCTACAAGCGGAGTTACAGGTAATGATAGTGATGTGAAAGACGTAAAGGGAAGGATTTACAATATTATCAAAGGAGTGGTAGTGATTACTGGTGCTTTCTTGTTGATCAAATTACTCTTATCAGCTATTAGTTATATCTTACAATAATGAAAAAAATCTTTCTTTTAGTTATCACACTTATTAGCTCACTTTTGTTTCCAGTGGCAAGTATTTTTGCCTTCTCGAATATACCAAAGTTTGATACAGACTTTGCAAAACCTTTAGTGAGTGGTTCTGAAAGAGTATATAATCCCAAAGCGCTTGGTATTGATACGAGTAAATCTCTCAGAGAAAATGTACAAGCTATGTTTTACCCTGATTCGACAGGAACGGGTGGAGGAGGAATAATTTGGAATATAATCAGAACTTTAGCGGCGGGATTTTTAGTCGCTATGATTATGTACACTGGTATCCAATTTATACGATATCCTGACGATGAAAAGAAACTACAAAATGCTAGAAATAGTCTAGTCTATATTACCTATGGGGGATTCTTAGTTTTTGGATCAGCCTACTTGGTGGGATTATTGAATTTTGATTCTGCAGAAGGATCTCAAGAAATAGTACAAAATATTCAAAATAATATCCTTATCAATGCAATTGGCTTTATTAAGGCGCTTGCGTTTTTCTTTGCTATTGTTATGATTTTTTGGTACGGCTTTCAGATTATACAAGCTATGGATGCGGAAGATAAAAGAAAAAAAGGAATCACGGGTGTTATTAATGTATTATCTGCTTTAGTATTTATCAAACTCTTAGATTTCGTATACTATATCGCTCAACAACAAGATTTCAAATCAAGAGCTACAGCCTTATTTATAGATATTAGTAAAGTAATCTGATATCTGATGGGTGCATTGATCTTGCTGTATGTAATTTATGCAGGATATATGTTAATTGTTAGTAATGGCAATGATGATGCTTTCAAAAAGGCTACCAATACTCTCAAAACTATCTTTATTATAGTACTCGTGGTCTTTTTATTCTTAATGATTGTTTATCAATTAATAAAAGATCTTTCTTAATACATACTATAATCTATTGACTATTTTGTATAAATAATTTATCATGGAATAGTTTTTGCGCATAAAATTCTTTATAGTAAGATAAATATAGACTCTTTTATTTTGTAAATCTGTAATATGTTAAGCTTTGAATTTCTTAATCATGAAAATGCCAGACAAAAAGAATTAGAAGAAGAATTTAATAAGATGAATATAAAAGAACTTGAAGACTATAAAATAAGTCTCAATATGAGGTTTGATGAATGGGGAAGAAAAAGTAGAGAACTAAAAGCACAAAAATCAGAAATGGATTTGGAAACTCAGGTCTTACAAAGAATACTTAACACAAAAAGACAAGTTCTTGGAGATGATGAAACCAAAACTGAAATAGAAAATACCTTACGTCCTAATAAGGATTTTCTTAGAGAATTTAAATCATATCTTAACGATACATCTGAAGAGCAGTTTATAGAAGATTGGAAAGCAACTGAAAAGTACGCTAAAGTGGTTCCTACAGCAGAAGAATACAATAACAATAAATAATTTTCTTCCAATATTTTCTTCCAATATTAGATTGGAAGTAAAAAAAGTTTTATTTTAGCTTTTCATTTGTAATAAAAAGAATAAACTTTAGGAACTTTACTTTGTAAGCAAATCACCATGTGAAATACTGAAAACTTAGTAAACACTCAAGAAGCTACTAACCCAAACACAGAAGCTCTTCAAAATTTTGAAAAAGAAATTGAAGGACTAGATGTGCCAACTCTCAAGGAAAAACAAGAACTGTTGGAGAAACAACTAAGACTTATTATTAAAATTATTGATAAGAAAAGGCATGAAAATGAAATAGGAGATGTGCTCAAATCTGAAGGTGAAGGTATAGAATAATCTTTTTTTTCTGCTTCTTTATAACAAACAGTATAAAAAACTGTTTGTTTTTGTTTACTAGATATCTATTATTGCAAGTATCAGATTATTTTTATTATTTTTCAATGGAATACGATCCAAAACGAAACTTGCTTATTGAGACTTTCCTTGCTATCAATGAAAAGATCAACTTGAGTGCAGTGAGAGATTATCATGGGGTGTATGTAAAACATATTTTGGATAGTATTGAACTTGAAAAGGTAATTGATCTGAGAGCTTTGAATGCGAATGCAAAGTCTAAAGATTGACTATTTAAAGTAGCGGATATAGGTACAGGCGGTGGATTTCCACTTTTACCATTAGCGATACAGTATCCTGAAGTAGAATTTGTAGGAATAGATAGTGTACGTAAAAAACTGCAAGCAATCTCAGATATGGCAAATATTCTGGATATAAAAAATGTAAGACTAGAACGAAAGAGAATAGAAGAAGTGAGGGAAAAATTTGATGTCATTACAGCAAGAGCTGTAGCTCATGTGGATAAACTTATACCTCGAGTCCATACTTTGCTCAAACCCACTGCAATCCTCATATTATATAAAGAATATAAAGCAGAAGAAAGAAATACTATGATCCAATTATTGTCTCAATACGGACTCACTTTGACGACAGAGCATAGATATTCACTGTTTGAAGGTGATATCTCAAGAGTTATTTATACTATTCATAAGCTGTAAGACCCTATGATAGGAGCACCAAAAAAATCCTTTCTTCAAAATCCACTTTTCACCATTGTGAGCTATATATTCATTGTGGTTTTTACAGTAATGTCGATGAAAGCATATTTGGGATATCTTACAGTCGTACAGACCATCCGTAGCAACGAACAAAGAAAAGTTTTTCTTGCCCAAGAAACTCTCTACCTTAGTGATTTTCGTTTACCATACCTTGAAAGCGATTATGCCAAATATTTTATCTCTCATGAAAATGGAGTAGCTAATCCAGGTGAGCAAGTTATCAAACTTATTAGAACTCCTGAAAGCACTAATCTCGATCAACAAATAATCTCTCCTGCAGGAAATATTAAACAAGCAACACCTTTGTATTCAGGATGGGCAGGATTTTTTAAATATAAAATTCAAAAAGTAGGAGAAAAGTAGGAGAAGAATTATCTGAGTTTTTTTCTTTTTTCTAAGATTTCCGTTTTTTGTTCTGGGGAAAGTACACTCGTTTTGATGATATCTCTGAGTTCTTCATCAATTAATTTTCCTACAAGTTGTTTGATAAACTGTGCTCTTTTGTTTTCATCAAAAGGTAATACTTCATGATCTCGCCACAA
>CAYVXG010000045.1:0-3874 GCA_964455295.1 uncultured Candidatus Peribacteria bacterium | reverse complement strand
ATTACGAAGAAGAACACCCTTCAGTGCATGATGAAATATCTGAAAAAGAGTTGATTGTTTATACTTTTGAAAAACTGAAGGAAGAAGGTGTCTTAAATAGCTATAGAGAACAGTATATTAAAGATGAAGGTGGATATAGTGATGTAATCATTTTTACTGTAAATGAGGAAAAGATAGTAAAGCCAGATATTGAAACAGACAGGAGCCTTGGGGAAAAAAGATTTTATTTTACAGTATGTGACGGCGATATATATTATTTAAATAAAAAACTCAAAGTCAAAGACCCGAAGAATCTTTATTTTAAGATTTTTAAGAAAATAATTCTTGACAAGAAAATCTTAAAAGGAAAGAGGATGCTTACAAAAGTTGAAAAAGGGAAATCTTATAGGACTTCCATACTTCCTTCAATAGACAAATTACTTGTAGATAATGAAATCCAGAATATCAACCCTAAGACTGGTGAGTTAATTATACGTATTACAGATACATACATATATTTTGATAATATTATTTAAATAATTAGACACGATATAAACAAGATATTTTTTTCTAAATTTGAGACTGCTAAATTTATCTTTTAACCCTTAAAAAATAAGGACTTTTAAAAATACTCAAATAAACTATATCGTGCATTATCGAATTGATTCTGTCAAATAGCTTTGATATACAATTCACCACAGAAGATTATTCTGTAAATAATAATTAATACAAAATTAAACATATGCAAAAACTTATAGTAGTTCATCCATCATTGGACATTAAAAATAACAACCTATTTTTAGGTTACTCAAACAAGGTTCTTGATATAAAAGATAGGAAGTACAAGAATACAGATTACCATTTAATTGCCACCACTGATGCAGATGGCTCCGAAAAAAGAGTGTCAATTATCAAAGATAATCAATTTAATCACAAAGATATAACTTATACATTTGAACCTAACAGTGACAACAAGGAACGTAGGTTAGCAAACTTAGATGACAGATGGAGTAGGGAATTGATGGAAAAATCTACGGAAAATTATAAACATATCAACAATACAGAAGTCTATTCTAGACTTATAAATACTTTAAAGCAGCATGTTAAATGTGAATCTGAGATTGAATACGACTTACTAGCCACTTGGATAGTAATGACCTATTTTTATCCCATCTTCCCTGCCATTCCTTACTTACACATTAAGGCTATAAAAGGAAGTGGTAAAAGTACAACTCTGGATTTTATAAAATTAACAGCATTTAATGCAAGTAAAGAAGCTGCTACTTTTGCTTCCATGAGAGACAGAATTGACGGTCAAAAAGGTGTTTACATTGTAGACCAGGCAGATAACATACTCGGTACCCAGAGCAACAATCAAATGGTAGATATTTTTACTGACAGCTACAAGAAGAACGGTGGCAAGGTATCTAAAATGACGGAGGAGAAGAGAAAGCAAGTCATTGCGGAGTTTGATACATATTCTCCTAAAGCTTTTGCTTCTATAAAAGAGTTGAATAGAGACCTGAGGGATAGGTGTATACCAATCAATCTCATCAGGTCTATAGAAAACCTTAAATACCTAGATTCTGACAGTCCAGTTTGGTTAGAAATTAGGGATAGTATCTATAACTTATTGATATCTACTTTTGATAATGTAGGCAATGAATACAATAGGCTAAGCCAAATATACCTTACAAGCAATGAAATAGTCGGCAGAAAGCTTGAACTATGGCTCCCCATAGAAACTACTATGAATATCCTCAACTTAAGTGGAGACTGTATTAAAGATGCTAAGGAGTATTTCTTGAATAAGAGTAAAGATACTGAGGTCGCATTGTCCCAATCAGAGTGGTTAGTGATTGATAGGATTCTTGAATTAATCAAACAGAATGGTCAGGAACATCTTTGGGTTTATACAAATGATATAGCCAAGGGTATTGAATTCGATAACCTCGATGAGGATGAGAATACGAAACTAAATAAGAATATCTATGTGGGTAATATCATAAGGAGATTGGGACTATCTTCTGATAAAGGACATAATAAAACTGGTAATATGTGGAAATTCTACAGTGACCGAGTGGAGCGCATAAAAAAAGCTTATAGCCCAGTAAATAGTTCACACATGCTCACAACCAACTTAGACACAATCACAGAAGTAAGTTTTTAGTGAATAGATGAATATACGTGAACGCTACATAACCATATGTCAAACTTAGAAATATCGGGATTGGGTTTAGTGTCTAGCGAAATGACTGTAAGTGATTAAAGGGATTTATAATTATTTCGTTAGATATTACTCGCTATGACACACTAACACCAAGTACCGAAGATGAAGAGATTAACAAACTGGCAGAAATATTATTAACTATATATATCCAAAATAAAATTTATGAAAACGAATAATAAAAATAACAACTTAGCCGTTATTTACGTAAGAGTATCAAGTAAGGAACAGGTAGAAGAAGGCGGAAGCCTGGTGACACAAGAAAGACTGTGCAGAGAGTATTGTACTAGACATAATCTAGACGTTGTCAGGGTTTTTGTAGAGCAGGGAGAGAGTGCAAAAACTGCTAACAGAACCCAACTCAAAAAAATGCTAGAGTTCTGTTCAAATAGGAAGAATGAAATCTCTTCACTGATTATCTACAAAATAGACAGACTTTCGAGAAATGTTGATGATTATTCTCAACTTAGGATTTTGTTTAGAAAGTACCAGGTTGAAGTAGTTTCAATTACTGAAAAGTTTGAAGACTCCCCTGTTGGCAGATTTATAGAAAACACAATGTCAAATGTAGCACAGTTTGATAATGACATCAGAACAGAAAGAAGTGTCGGCGGAATGAAGCAAACCATCCTGGAAGGCAGATTCGTATTCAGACAACCTGTGGGCTACAAAAAGATAACCAACGTTAATGGGCAAAAAGATATAGCTCCCAGTGACAAAGCTAACTATATAGTTAGAATTTTTGAACTAGCAGCTCGAGGTTATGCAAACTTGGAAGATATAAGGCAACAAGTCATTAAAGAAGGGTTTAGGCTGGATAATGGCAATGAGCCTAGCAAACAACATTTCTATGACATACTTCGTAACAAACTATACATAGGTATTATAGAAAGATTTGGGGAAGAGAAAGTGGGTTTATTTGAGCCTGTGATTAAAGATAAGGCTCTGTTTTGGCAAGTACAAAAGATTCTAAGAAGAGATGGTATAAAATCCAGAAACATGAAGTTGGACAACCCAGATTTTCCTCTTAGGAGGTTTGTGTTCTCAACCGATTACAACAACAAAATAACTGGCGGCTGGTCAACTGGTAGAAGTGCAAAATACGCCAGATATAACTTTAGTGGCAAGGGAGGTTTGAGTATGGATAGGGATACGCTGCACCAAATGTTCGTAGAACTAATGGATGATTATTCCATACCAAAAAACTTACTTAACAAGCTTAAGACGGTATTAATGCAAAAATTTCAACAATCTACAAAAGACCAACACAAACTTGTGGAAGATATATCTACTGAACTATCTAAACTACAAAAAAGGGAAGAGGCGCTGATAAATAAAAATCTTGAAGGTCTTATAAATGACGAATTATTCAAAACTCACATGGAGAAAATCCAAGGCGACATATTTAATTGCAAAGCCAAATTAAATTCAGTCAATGAGCAGTCATATAATTTTGAAGAACTACTGAAAATGACGGAGGATTACCTTAAAAAACCTAGCACATTATGGGATTCTCCTATATCTATTGAGCAAAAAATAAAACTACAGTGGTTCGAATTCCCTAAGGGAATTACCTTTGATGGAAAAATTCTTCGAACCACTGAAACATCCTTACTTTTCAAGCTTAAATCTTATAATTCTGAGGAGCTTTCAACTTTGGTGTCAGTA
>CAYVXG010000044.1:0-4322 GCA_964455295.1 uncultured Candidatus Peribacteria bacterium | reverse complement strand
CAGTACTAAAAAGTGCGATAACAAAAAGAATAATTGTTAATGCTATAACAATGCTATTGCTGAGGTCTAAGTGTTTTTTCATAATTTTGGTTAATAGATACAGATGTCATTATAGTAATATTTTTTTGACTAACGTTATATAGATTTGCGATGGGCGGGATTTTTACCACAAATGTTGATGCGGAAAACTGAACCGCCACTTTTGCCAAATCCTTTTAGTGGCTGGGCTTTTAGTTGTTATTAAATTTTTCACAATATTCAATTTGCCCTTTAAAATCTTTTTCGATATGTTTAATAATAGTTTCACATATTTCTTTATAGTCGTCTTCTGTTATTGGTGATTGCTCACTTCGCCAACCTCCGTGAGAAAGGTCATTTATTAATGTATACGATTTAGTATCATTAGGAATATTATTTTTTATGTATTCGGCAATTCCGTGTTTTGAAACTTCGTCAAAGTTTCAATTATGTGTCTTATAGAATTTGCAGTTGTGTGATTTGCATCTTCACTTTTTCTTGCAACGTTGTAAACGTCCATTAAGTGATTAATGTATGGAACAGTCAAATTATTATTAAAATCTTTTAATTCTCCTTTTTTCAATAGTAATTTCTTGTCTATTATGTTGTTTGCGCTCAAAACACGCATAAAATCATTGTTGTGAGTAAATATTATTAATCTTTCACGTTTAAGTTTATCAATGATTTTTGAGATGTCACGAATTACACCACAAAGTGTATAAACGTGTGTAAAGTCCATACTTGAAATTGGGTCATCAATTATGAAAAATAGTTTTTCGTAATCATCTTCACTTTCAATTTTTAAATGTGTGTCGCCAATGTAGTAAGCAAACGCTACAATGTTTTTTTCGCCTTCACTTAAAACGTCTTTTGCTTGGTCTTTTTCAAGTGCATTTTTGTAAAAAACAAGTCTGAAAGTTTCTTCGTCAAGAGTATATTTGTCTGAGAAAAAGTAATTCAAAACCGCTTTAATTGTTGAGGCAACTTTATCTTTTTTACTGACTTTTTGTTGCTCTTTCTTCTTCTTAATTTCTGCATCTAATATTTTCCACTTTTCTCTTAATTGAAAAATACTCTTTATGTTTGTTTTATGAGTTTCAATTAGATGATTATAGGCGCTTTTACAGATTTCTTTTCTTACAGTTTTATTCTCATCTCCAATTCTGTTTTTCTTAGTATTAATTATGTCGATTTGCTTATTATTCAAATCAATAATACTATTTAGTAAAGTTTGATGCTTCTCAATATTTTCAATTATTGAATTTTCTATAAGTATAGGTTTACTAATATCTTTAAGTTTTTCTTCAATAACGGCAATGAAATCTTGAATTGCTTTTTGAGCTTTTTCAATGTTTATAACATCTAATTCTACTTCTTCACTTGACGGAATGTATTTGGTTTTATATTCATTAAACAAATTTATTCGTTTCGAATTTATGTTTTCTATTGATTTGAAAGTGACAATAATATTTGATAACAATTCAATATTTACTCTGAATTGTTTTATTATTTTTGCTTCTGTATCGTTAATGTATTTTGTGTAATTATCAATTAATTTAAGAGCATTTTCTTTTAATTCTTGTTCACAGAAAGGACATGAATTAACTTCTTTTTCAGAAAGCAATTCCATTCCAGTTTCAACAAATGATTGTTTGTTTTTGATTTTTTGTTTAAAATCTTCTGCCAATGAACTCAAGGAGAATTCTTTGTTTATATTTTCCTTGATTTCATTCAATATTTGAAGGTCAATACTTATTCTATCAACATTTCCAATGTCTTCAAGGTTTTCAGGAACAGATTTGATTTTATTGTAATCTGCAAAAAGTTCGTTAATGCCTTTGGAAACTATAAATAAATCTTTTTCAATACCTTGAAAAATTTCGTTTGAATTCAAATAAGCAAATTCACTAAGTCTTTTTATATTTTGAATGTTACTTATATTATCTGTTACATAAGTGTTAATTTCTTTCTCAACTTGCTCAGAAAGTGTTTTTCCTTCTTTTTCAATTTTTTCGAGACTATCTTCATCATCTTTTAAGTCAATATTTACTTTTCCTAAAATGAAACCTTGAATGTCGCTGTCTTTTTCATAACCTAATACTTGAATATTTTGTTCAACATAATCTTGGTTAAAGGTGTGATAGAGATATTGTGTTTCTGGAATAGTTGGAATTTGCCCTTTGTTTACAGAAATACTAAAGTCGTCTTTTACATTACCGTCTTTGTCTCTTATTTTAAAAGAAAATGTACCGTTGTTTTTTCCAAAAGTCAAAAGTTTATCTGTTGGACTTTTGCCATTTTCATCTAAAGTAAGTTCGTCATGTTTTTCTGTTAGCCTAAAAAGTCTGCTGAGAAAAGTCTTACCGCTACCATTGTTAGCAAACACACCCATTTTCAAAGAACTTGATTTGATTTCTCTTGTTAAGTTTTCGATTGGTGCGATGTTTTGGCACTTAATTATTGTTGTGATTTTATCGTCTGCCATTTTCTATGGTTGTTGTTTCGTAGAATTGCCACTAACATATATACTACCGCAATTATCTTGATTTTCTTCTCAAAATCAATTCTTTTTTCCTCCTTGTTTTCCCTCGATTATCCGTATACTTATCTTCAGGAGAACTATTCTCACAATAATACTATGATTACACTCAAAAATATCTCAAAATCCTATACATCTCGTGGTGAGAAAGTGACACTTTTTACAGACTTGGATTGGCATATCGAATGAGGAAGCTTTGTCGCACTCATGGGTGCGAGTGGAGCGGGGAAATCAACGATTCTCTCTCTGGTTGCTGGTATCATATCACCAGAGAATGGATCTATCGTACTCGGTGATACTGATATCACGACTCTGGGTCGAGATGCGATTATCGAATATCGAGGACAACATATTGCATTCATATTTCAGGCATTTGAGCTCATCCCGAATCTGACGGTCGAAGAGAATGTCGATCTCGTTCTCGATATCTCACACGCACCACGCCGATATGCGACGAGTGAGATTCTCGAAAAAGTGTGACTCACAGGAAAGTGACACCGATATCCAACAGAACTCTCTGGTGGCGAACAGCAGCGTGTTGCTATCGCAAGAGCATTTGTTGCGGATGTGCCATATCTCTTGGCGGATGAACCGACAGGAAATCTCGATGAGGGTAATGCTTCACGAGTGATGGATATCATCGATATACTACACAAAGAAACGGGTAATACCATCGTGATGATCACGCACGATGCCGATATAGCGAGTCGTGCTGATGAAGTGTGGAAATTGGTTGGCGGAAAACTAATAAAAAATAAGAAATAAAGTCATTTCGAATCTTGCCTGTTTCGGTGGCAAGTGAGAAATCTTCACTATAATGTACGAAAAAGATATGCCAGAAAATAGGTATCTCTACATTCTCACGAATCAATCCGGTGACCATGAGTAAACTATCATACGTGAAAATAGAATCCATATTGGAAAGATGTATCTGGAAATTGGTACAATTAGCGGAAGATTTCTCTCAAATTTCACGGAAACAGAAATTTACTCGAAATGACAAATAGTTTTGTTTTAGAAACTTTGTTTATAATGACACATTAATATATTATGCTCACACTTTTTCGTCTTATTTTCATTAGGAATTGGCGCTCACTCTTGATACTGTTTGTCGTGATACTCTTATCGAGTGTCGGATTTATCACCCTCGGACAACTGACGAGCAATATCAAGGCAAGTGTGGCTACCGAAACACGCCCATTGTTCGGGGCAGATGTCATCATATCAGCAGAATGATATACTGGGATATCTCTCCATGATGTTTTTGCACCCTATCTTTCGGGAGAGACCTATATTTGGGCGGAGAGACATGATTTCTCTACGACCCTCTTCGACCAGGGAGGAAAGACGGGGCTCGTAAAAGTGGTCACCTATAATGGTACCTATCCACAACGAGGAATCCTCAAGACCGAGAAGCTAAAAGAAACAGCTCAGACAATAGCCGCAACATCAGAGCTCATAACTCGATTTGCTTCTGGAAATATCATTGCCCTTGATGGCAAAAAAATAGAGATCACAGAGAAGATCATAGAGTCGAGTGACTTGGGATTTTCTCTCGGGACAGAGAATCATCTTCTGATCCTTCCTGAATCTCTCTTGTCAGGATCGATGCTCCTCTCGTCAGGATCGCGACTTGATTATGATCTCCTTATCTCATTTTCAGATGAACGGAGAGCCAAGATATTGACATCGAAGTGGGAATCTATCGAGGCACTTTCTCCATATCGTATCCGTAACTATGAAGATCGATCAGAGAGCAATCTCG
>CAYVXG010000043.1:4532-4731 GCA_964455295.1 uncultured Candidatus Peribacteria bacterium | reverse complement strand
TAGTATTTAATTCTACAAGAGGTGGATATGCAATCAATTTCCCTTCAAAAGGAATTGCTTATCAAGGAATAAATGTAAATGAAAACTTGGGATTAAATTCTACAAGCTGTTATGTAAATATACAAGTTAAAAAATATTCTGAAAGAGATGCAAACGTTTCTGCATGAGTAGAAATTTACGAATGCTCAACTAAACTTTC
>CAYVXG010000043.1:0-4522 GCA_964455295.1 uncultured Candidatus Peribacteria bacterium | reverse complement strand
AAGTCAACGTCCAAATGATATTGTTACTACTAGTGCGGACGGTTCTAAGGTATTTATTATTCAAGCTAAGGATCCTTCTCGATCTTCATTTGCACAAGGTGTAAGTATAACGCAAGTAAGTGCTCCAAGTACATCATCTACTGGATCAGATGTGATAGTAGTTCAATAATAAGTACTTTTCAAGCTTCAACCTATGATTGAAAATACTGATCACATAGATGTCAAACTAACTCAGCAGGGTATTGTAAAAAATACATTCTGGATTTATGCATGAACATTTTTGATTGCACCTTTGCAATATTTGGTAAGAATTGTGATTGCAAAAAATCTTCCCTTGGACCAAGTAGGAATATTATATTCTCTTTTGGGGCTAACAGGAATACTATCAATATATAATGATTTGGGTTTCAGGGAAGCGATTGGGTTTTTTTATCCTAAATATCTTGCGGGAAAAGAATTCAATAAAGCTAAAACACTCCTTATTTTCACTTTAGTTTTACAGCTTGTTAGTGCTATAATACTAGGTATCTTGTTGCGATTTTTTTCTTCTGCTATTGCTGAACATTATTTGAATGCTCCTTGAGCTGATTTAATTATTAAAATATTCTGAGGATATTTGGTGGTTTCTATTTTATACAATTTTGCTGATGGAGTGTTTATGATCTATCAGGATGCTTTTTGGAATAAGATTATTGGAGTAATTAATTATATAGTACTGGTAATCCTTACTCTTTTAGTGCCTCTTGGAATATTTAAATATATAGGAGTGCAATCTAATCTCACCTGATTCATCTTTGCTCAAATAATTCCGAGTATTATAGGAATATTTTTGGGAATTTTTGTGTTTTGGAAAAAATATAAAACTTTGGCTTTTAGAGGTACTTTTACTCGAGATATCAAACAGTATACTACGGTTCAAAAATATGCGCTTGGGGTTTTGTTTGTAAATAATATTACTTATCTCTTGGCTACAATTGATGTGCAGATTGCGACTTACTTATTTGGACCTGTAAGTACAGCCCTTTACAGTTATGGGATGATGTTGACGAATCTGTTTATTACTCTACTTTCTCCTATTGGTACTCTTCTGTATCCGCTTATTAGTCATCTCAAAGCAAGGAATAAGGATGAGATGATGAATAAGGTTTTTTATGCAATCCTCAATTATATGGGTCTCATAGGTCTTATGGGCTCTGCATTTTTGCGAGCTTATAGTAGTCAGATTATGACCTTGCTTTTCTGATCCGACTATGCGGAAGCTGGCTTGATTATTAAACGAAATCTTCCTTTTGTATTCTTTGGCGTGATGGCAGGTATTATCTATACCATTTATGCAGGAATGGGACTTATTAAAAAAAGAATTAAAATGCTCGTTATAGTATTTATACTCAATATTATAGCTAACTTTGCTTTGAGTTATCGACTTGGAATTTATGGTACTGCTTTGACCATGGGATTAACTTGGTTGGCTCTTTTCTGTTATGGATATTGGGATTTACGTAAAGAGGGAATTGAACTCAAACTTGATTATTCTCTGCTTGGGAAAAATATAATAGTGGGAGTTCTTGCGCTTGTAGGACTCAACTATCTTATTGGTATTAATGGAATTAATAATCTACAAACACGAGAATTACTTCTTCTCAATGGACTTATATTTACAGGAATTCTAGCTCTTACCAATTTAAAGATTATTAAAGAAGGATATTATGTAATGAAACAATTGAGATCACTGAAATAAAAAAAACTCTATTTTTAATGAGCCTATGATAAAATTGAAAGATCCAGTTTTTGTAATTGAATTGCGTATTGCTATTGATGAAGCAGGACGTTGACCTTTGGCATGACCAGTTTGGGTCGGAGGAGTGATGCAAACTCATGTAGTTTCCAATCAAGTAAAAGCTCAATTTCAAGATTCCAAAATTCTTAAAGCTCAGGCAAGAGAAGATTTATACGAAATATTGAAGGAATTTGAACGCAAACAAGTTTTTTGGTACGCAAGCGGAAAGGCGAGTGCAAGAGAAATTGATGAATTAGGAATTATCTGATCGCTTCAATTAGGATGTTTGAGGATGATAACAAATCTCATGATCAAATATTATAATAAAATCTTGCGTCAAAAATTATTGGAAAGTGTACGAGGCAATGATAAAATTTTTGTTACCGTGATTGAGGAAATAATCAGATCAAATGAGTGGAATAGAGAATTGGATTATGAGCAATATATAAATACTTCTTCAAAAGAGGCGCTCGTGAGTTTCTTAAAAACTTTCTTTAGCTTATCACAGCATATTTTTGTCTTTAAAGGACTTTTGATTGATGGTAACCATAATTTTGGTCTCAATACTTTGCTGGACTGTAATGTGAAAACTATTATCAAAGGGGATAGTAAAAATCCTTTGATTTCTGCTGCTAGCATTGTAGCAAAGGTTGAAAGAGATGTTTATATGACTTCTGTTTCTCATCTTTATCCAGAACGAAATTTTGAAATTCATAAGTGATACGGAACACTCAAACACAGAGAAAAAATTTCTCAGGCAACAAAAAAGAAATGAAAACAGTCACTAACTCCAGAACATAGATTGAGTTTTCTAAAAAATTTTTGAGTAAAGCAAAAAACAAAAAAGAAGAAAATTAATTTGAAGGGTAAAAAAATTCCTTCCACACTTCCAGAAAATCAGATCATCTTATCTTCTCATCAAAAACCAAAATTATTATTACATATCTGTTGTGCTCCTGATCTGACTCGACCCTTACATTGGCTAAAAAATTATTTCAAGCTTTATCTTTTCTGGTACAACCCTAATATTCACCCGAAACCTGAGCATGACAAAAGATATGCGGAATTTGTGAAACTTTATAATCTGGAAAAAGGAGATTATGAAATTGTGGAGGATTGGTACGAACCAAAAGAGTTTTTTGAAGCCTTTGTAAAGCATAAGGATATTATTCATCCAGATCTTAAGGATGCTGATCGTAATACAGTACTCAAAACTTCAGGTATAATGCGTGAATGGTCGGATAGATGTAATCCATGTTATCTGATGAGGCTTGAACAAGCAGCTGTGCAAGCCCAGAAACAGAATATTTTCTACTTTACTTCTACTTTACTTATTTCTCCTAAAAAGCTTGCTGATAAGCTATTCCAATATGGATTGGAATCTCAAGAAATTGTTACGTGAACAAAATTTTTGTGGTTTGATTTTGCTAAGAAAGAAGGCTATAAAAGGGCTTGAGAACTCACTAAGCAGTATGATTTGTACCGCCAAAATTACTGTGGTTGTGGATGGACGATTCCCAAACCTGGTGAAAGAAAGGAAGGATATAGAGGTTGATAAAAGCCTGTAAAGCGAAAAATTCTTGATATCCCTTACTCATTGTGTATATAGTCGTAATGTTGAAAAATAATCCGCATATTCTGTTTGTGATTGATCATTTTTACCCTTATATTGGGGGTGGGGAGATTTTGTTTTGGGAACTCACAAGAGGGTTGGTAAAGAATGGATATCGTGTGACGGTGATTACTTCCAGACACGATAAAACCTTAGCTTCTCATGAGACCAATGATGGGGTAGAAGTAATTAGAGTAGGATCAAATAGACTCAATTATCAATGGTATGGTTTGCGTGCTGGATATCAATATTGTAAAAACCACAAAGTAGATATTATACATGGAACAAGCTTTTTCGGACTTTTTCCATCTTGGATGATAGCGCGTTTAAGAGGGAAGATATTGGTAACCACTGTTCATGAAGTGTATGGTAAAATGTGGTCTGGTTTCTCAGGGTGGTTATTGGGTTCAATGAGCCGTTTTTACGAATGGTTTATTTTTACTTTCTTAAAGTATGATTACTATCTTTGTGTAAGTAATTACACGAAAAACTGTATGAGAATTATGTATGGAATCCCTGATTATAAATTACAAACCGTCTACAATGGTATTGACTACCAATTTCGAGATTCTTCTACGCTTGATGATCAGATTATAAAAAAATTAAAAAATGAATATAATCTGAATGAGAGCTTCGTGGGATTATATTTCTGAAGGCTAGGATTAGCTAAAGGAATCGATGTGGTATTGGAATCTATCCAATGAATAGTGAAGAAGATTCCTAATTATAAACAGGTATTTTTAGTACCTAAACAACAGCCATCAAAAATCTTCGGACTCAAAAATAGCTTTGATGCAAATCAAATACAAGAATATATCAAACAACACAAACTGGAAGAACATGTAGTATGGATAGAATCCTGTCCAAGAGAGGAACTCAAACAATGGATTGGTGTAAGTGATGTAGTACTTTTACCAACACGTGCAGAGGGATTTGGGTTTGCTATTAGTGAAGTCTGTGCATTAGGAAAGCCGTTGATTACTACCAATGTGGCGTCTGTTCCTGAAGTAGTGTATGGAACCGTGAAATTTGTAGAACCAGGAAGTAGCGAGGATGTCGTGAAAGCAGTACAGACCATGAAAGATGGTCAATTTAATAGCATCCCCCCAAAGAAATTTGAACGATCTGATTGT
>CAYVXG010000042.1:0-4823 GCA_964455295.1 uncultured Candidatus Peribacteria bacterium | reverse complement strand
GATTTTATATGGGTAGTTTTGTTTTTGCTCGCCTATCAGATTGCAAAAATTATTCCTGCGCAAGAGATAAGAACTATCACTAAAAATTATCTCAAAGTTATGAAATGGATTGTAGGAATTGGTCTTATACGATATTTTGTAATCAGTAGTATACCTGGAGCGTTAAGATTGGTAGGATATGATAAGCACGTTTATGAAGGAACTCTTGGTGAAAAGCCACCTGCAGTGTATTATGCAGCCCTTGATCATGGAGCTCCTAGAAACCAATTCTTATGGGAAAGGCCAATTTTCTATGGTTTCTATCTGGTAGCATTCTGGCCATTATTTTTCTTACTCTACTTGAGAAAAGCTCCAAAAACTGAAGCAATCTTCTTTGGTACCTTATATGTTCTCAATATCTTCTCTACGTTCTCAAGATCTGCATGGTGAGTGTGGGTAATAGAAAGTACTCTTATAGTAGCTTTATTGTATGGTAAATTAGCTTTGAAATATTTGAAATATTTACTGATTCCTGTAGTGGGACTAGGAGCACTTGTGGCTCGAAAGTTTTATTACGAAATATTTGGATCTGGAAGAAACTTCAGTAATACTGGGCATATCAATGCTTTCTATGAATCTTTAGAGATTCTTAAAATTTCTTGGATATCTGGGTTTGGAGCGTGATCGGCTGGACCAGCAAGTCATCAACTCGGAATCGGATTTAATCCTGAAAATCAGTATCTTCAAATATGGATAGAATATGGAATATTTGGTTTCCTCTTACGACTAGGAGGATATATTTATCTTACATTGAGTGGATTCATTCGTGGAGGGTGGAATAAGGCAAAAACTTACTTCCAAGACACTCAAGTACTCAATCGAGATAATCAAAGACTTGTACTTTTATCATGCAATATTGGTCTTTTATCGCTTGCAATATGTGGATTAGTTCTTCATTCTTTGGCAGATAAAATGGTAATCCGACCATTGATGCTATTTTACGGATTGTGGCTTGGGTATACAGCAACTAAGAAAAATTAAGTCTATTCAGATTATATTATTTTCTTAAAAATATCATTGTAAAATGATATTTTTTTTCTATATCCTATTGACGTATTAATTTATAATAGAGTACAAGAAATGAATCATATTCCACAGAACATTTTCAAATCCTCTTATTCTTTAGTAGATAAAGTCCCTGCAGATAAACTGGGGTTTTTCTGAAAGGAGCTGGCAGTAAGAACACAATCTGTGAGTTCAGCTTACGAAAAGATTGCTTACGAAAAAACTCATAGTTGAGAATTTACTATTCCTCACCCAAAGTTTAATAATAATTCAGTTTTATATATGTTTGCCTTATTGGGTTGTAAATCTCAAGCAGAGTCTCTTCTGAAAGTGATTAACACTACTAATACTTTAAAAAATAATAAAAATTTGAAGGAAATTAAAAAGGAGCTAAATAATACTATTTTGTATGTAATGGATGATTACACAAAACTTGCTACTTATCCTGGATGGATACAAGATCTTTTTAATACTACCCTTTATACTCCCTCTTTCTATGAATCTTTACAGTACTTTCTCGAAAAAGATAAACATGTAGGTACTTACTTATTGCGTGGTATTAAGGTTGGAGAATTGATGATAAATAGTAAAAATAAAGAAAAGGGAGAGCGAAATTATCTTAGGATCTACAAAGATGAACTTCAAGAAATCTTTGGAACTGCAGATAACTTTATTGCCTTGCGAGAAAAATACTCATACGCAAAAATTAAAGCCTATGTTACGTATGCACAACCTAGTCGACAAGCTAATTTTGGAAACTTTAGTAAATATCATCAAAAATCAAAAAATATTCAAAATATTCTTTCAAGTATTTTAGAAAAATTTGGAAATAATATTATGGAAAAAGAAAACTTTAATTCTAAATATGGTTTCAAAAATCTTAATGAAAAGTAAAATTTAGTGGAAATCACTTTCTTGAGCATGTTGGAGATCTTGATCGTCGAATAAACCTCCTGATTTGTGAAGTTCATCTTCATTCCCCATGATATATTGGTAAGAAATATACCAAAATACTCTAAAGTATCATTCAATAAGTGTATTTACATAGGCTAAGAAAAGTACTAAACTGAAGAAAATGAAATATACTAGTCCATCTGCAAAAGCTCCTACTATATTAAATATTTGCAATAAGAAGATAGCAGCGAGCGGAATTCAGACTATAAATAAAATATTAAAGATAAGTCTCATACTAAAAATCAAACTAATACCTACTAACTTTACTGTAGTTCAGATATTTTCTACGCTCAAACGCATTGATTTTTTGATAGCATCAAATACAGGAATTTCTTCGATAAGGATAATGGTTTTGGTGTACTGGAAAAAGAAGGTAACGAATACTACCATAAGTAACCACAAAAACATAAGACTCAATACAAAACTGTTATCCATTTCATAAATATATACCTTGCTCAGGATATTCAAAAACATCACGATATTGAATACGAAAGTCATTCCTTCAAATTGTGCAATGTGGTGAAAATTGCTAAAACCAAACGCCAGTGATTGAGAAAGTTTATGTTTGTGGTGAAGATAATGGACAATAGCACACTCTCCGATTGGACCTATGACAAAATAACCAAGGAATAATACAATTCCCACGATCACTGCGGTAATACCAATATTATCAAAATTGAGTAAATTAAAGATATAGTTTATAACTTCGCTGGAGGTATTGAGTGTAAATTCATTCTCTACATAAAAATAAACATTGTAGAGGATAGTAAGCACAAAAATAAAACTATGCGCAAAAAGAGTAAACAAAATAAGTTTCGTTAATTTTCCATTATTAATAATCTGAAGATAAGCGTGGATGAGTATTTTCTTAATCATACTTTCTTAGTAACTATTTAGAAATCACTATCAATAATAAAAAAACCCCAAATCCGTGGAACCAAGTACAAATAACCTAAGAATGTAATAATGGAGTATTTTTCCCTACTTGCGTAGAAATATTATCCAACTCCTACAAAAAGTGTTAGGATTTATAGAGGGTTCACCAAACTTGAAGTACCTTAAACATAGCAATGTAAATATTTATTACAAGCGATAATAAACTTTACAAATAGTATGAAAATTATGAAATTCTTCCCTGACAAATTTGCTCGTTACCACCACCCTTCCATCCTAAACTTTGCATTAAAAGTTTTGCTTCTCATAAACTAGAATAAATCAAGAACCCTTTATCAAATTGGAAGACATAGTTTTCTGGTCGGTCAGCTTTTGATTTATTGATTGCTTCTGTAAGAATACTGGGACTCAAGAATATTCCGAAAAGTGTATCAAAATTAATTATGCAATGATTATAATTTAGATTATCTTTACTTACTTTTTCAAATTTTAAACCTTGAATAAGATTATCTTGGATCATACCAATTGCTATTTTACTGTCTTTGAGTTCTTTGAGAGTTTTCTCAATTCTTTCTTCTATTTGTGGAACCTTACAGGAAAGTTTATCTGCTACGAGTTTGAGTATTGAGTTTTTTTCTTGAAGTGCGAGTAAGCATTTTGGTCCTGTATAAGCTGTGATTCTTTTGATACCACTTGCCACAGCTTGTTGTCAGATTATTACACATGATCCTATTTCTTTAGTATTTGTGACATGAGTGCCGCCACACAATTCAATACTTTTGTAGTCTGCAATCTGCACTACTCTTACTACCTCTCCATATTTATCTTCAAAAAACATCTTTGCTCCAAGATTTTCAGCATCAGTTTTTTTCATATCTTGAATCACCACATCATGTCCTTGGTAAATTACCTTGTTGATATGTTCTTCCAGACTTGATATTTCTTCATCGTCTAGTAATCTATCTGCATAAAAATCAAATCTCACCATATCCTCATCTACAAGCGATCCTGCTTGTTTTGTTTGGGGAAAGATAGTACTCAATTCACTGTGGAGAATATGAGTAGCAGTATGTGCTCTTTGTTTTGCGTATCTTTGAGGGATATCGATTTGAAGCTTCATTGGTTATAAGTGTGAAATATAAACTGATTAATATGCGTTAGTAATAAGCATAATGAGCGAAAAATCAAATATAATTAGCTACGAACGCCTTGTTTCATTCGATAACTAATGTCACTAATAATTTGCTGGTGCAATAACCCAAGGGCTTCAAATATAATAAGTTGCTTAGGATAGATTCTTTCATGGATACACTGCAAGATCAGATCATACCCACCTACCAAAATCCACTCATTACTTCTCTTTACCATACTGATATTTTTTCCTCTTCCTCCTGTAACATTTTCCACCAAAATCTTATGGTCTTTTCCGAGCTGAGTTCCTTGTAAGTGTTCAAATATCTTCTTTGCTTTGGTAGGATTATTATTGAGAATGAAAATAGTATCTTGGATTTTGATCTTATCAAGTTCTTCTACTTGTTCGATTTCAATGATTTCTGACTTCTTTCCTGTGTTTTCTGAATCAAGTTTTTCTTCTATTGGTTCAAAAGTAGTGTTCCAATTGGAAAGAAAGTAGTATTTACGGTCTTTAAATAATTGCATAAACTCACTATAATCTACATAATTATTACTGAGTGCGTAAGTATATTGAATATATTCTGAATAGGAATTGAGTTTGGCGTAGGCAAGATTTTCAGTATAGAGTTTAATTTTATCAATCTGATTTTGGATGATAAGATTATCTTCAGGGTTTAACAATTCTTTTTTTTCTTCAAATAAACTCAGAAGTGAATGAAATACAGCAAGTGATTTAGAAAATTCTATCCTTCCATCAATTACACCCAATTCATACTTCCCCTGCCCATCTTGTTTTA
>CAYVXG010000041.1:0-5022 GCA_964455295.1 uncultured Candidatus Peribacteria bacterium | reverse complement strand
AAATTCTGGAACCTATCATCTTTTCCCCTTGATAGATGATAATCAGAAAACAGTTTTTTATTTTGCACGAGATAGCGTGGAACCAAAATCGCTCTTTCTTAAATTGATAAAGGTAAGCTGAATAGGAGCAAAAACTGCCTTCACTATTTCCAACCTCAATTATGATGAACTTCAAAAAGCAGTCGAGACCATGAATATTATGTACTTTCAGAAAATTCCTGGAGTAGGACCAAAAACTGCAAAAAGACTTGTTGTAGAACTCAAAGCTGTCATCAAACCTGATGATCTTCTCAAGATTCATGGAGATAGCAAAGTAGCAAGAGATATTGTAAAATACTGTAAGGGACTTGGATATGATGGAGATAGAGTAAAAGAGTTACTTTCCCAATATACTGAGACCATTGATAAATCTACCATGTCTGAGGTTATTACACGAGCGATAGGAAGATTATAAGAAGAAAAATACTCTCAATACTACTCTGATTATTAAAGATTTTTAATAATCTTTTTCTGGTAGTTTGAACAAATAAAATTATTAGTTAGATACTGAAATCCAATAAGAGTTTCAATTCAAAAAATTTACTGCATTTTTACTGTTCAAAACCACAATGTTAACCTTACAATCATATATTGCTGGAGTAAAATCTGGTGAAATCAATGCGCTCGAAACCATCAAGAAATATCAAGAAAAAGTAAAAGCCAACGAACTCAATGCATGGATTTCTCAAACGCCCGAGTATGTAAATGAACATGCCGAGGATTTTTTATCCAAAGCACTTTGCGCTGCTCCCATTGGAGTCAAAGATCTTATTATGACCAAGGGTGTAAAAAGTACTTGTGGCTCCAAAATGTTGGAAAATTACATTCCTGAATTTAGTGCTACTTGCTTCCAAAAACTTGAAGAAGCTGGTGGATTACTTATTGGAAAAAATAATCTGGATGAATTTGCTATGGGAGGAAGTGGAGAACATTCTGCGTTTTGAGCAACACTCAACCCTCGAGATCATACAAGAATTCCTGGTGGATCAAGTTCTGGATCAGCTGCCAGTGTAGCAAACGATGAATGTTTGGCCTCCGTGGGAACAGATACTGGAGGATCTGTAAGACTTCCTGCTGCTTTCTGTGGGATCGTAGG
Organism: uncultured Candidatus Peribacteria bacterium; assembly: GCA_964455295.1. Taxonomy (GTDB): domain Bacteria; phylum Patescibacteriota; class Gracilibacteria; order Absconditabacterales; family Absconditicoccaceae; genus CALMFT01. The sequence goes on along the minus strand of CAYVXG010000041.1, from coordinate 3,887 downwards.
TTTCAAACCTAGCTATGGAATGATTTCCAGATATGGCGTACAGTCTATGTCTAACTCACTTGATCAAGTCGGTACACTTACTAAAACAGTTGAGGATGCAAAAATACTTTTCAATGCCCTCAAAGGATACGACCCTCTCGATATGAATAGTATTGAAAATCAAAAACCCATCGATGGAAGTATTAAAAAACTCAGAGTATGCAGTCTGCATAGTTTCTACGAACAAGGAATAGACCCTCAAATAAAAGAAAAAACTTTGAGTTATCTTGAAGGGCTCAAAGCAGATTCTCATATAGAGGGAATTGATTTCATTGATTTTGATTTATTGCAATATCTTATTGCGATTTACTATATCATCATGCCTGCAGAAGCGAGTACAAACTTGAGTAGATTTGACGGAATCAAACATGGTCTGCAAGAAGACACTACCCAATTTGACTCTTTATCAGATTATTATAAAGATGTAAGAAGTAAAGGTTTTGGTGAAGAAGTAAAAAGAAGACTTTTGATCGGTTCTTACGTCTTAAGTTCAGGATTTGCTGATCAATATTACAATAAAGCAATCAGCGTAAGGCAGATGATCAAAGCTGAATTTATGAAAATATTTGAGAAATATGATATTATAATCTGACCTACAAGCCCGGTGCGACCTTGGACTATCGGAGGGCACAATAACAATCCTGTAGCAGACTATTTGGCAGATATGTATACGGTTCCTGCCAATCTTATCGGCGCTCCAGCAATGTCTTTACCGATGTGATTTGGAGAAGTGGAGGGTAAGAAATTACCACTAGGAATACATATTATGGCAAAACCTCACGATGACCAAGCAATTTTCCAAATGGGCGCTATTATTGAAGAATATACTGCAAGACAACAAATATAACAAAGATATTGTATCACATTCACCACCCATGAAACTCAAACAAAAACATTCCCCAAAGCAGAATAATCATTTGATGAATTTTATTCATCTTATCCAAGGTCTTACTAAAGAACTATGGATTTGCATTGGGTTTGTTTCGTTATTTATTATTGTAACTATCAGATTAATCCAACTAGAAATCGTGCGTCATGATTACTATGATCAAAAACTTATTGAACAACATTATCAACATATCAACATCAAAGCAAAAAGAGGAAATATTCTTATAGAATCTCCTTCATGACAAAGCATCAAACTCACTTCCAATGCAAGTAGATATGACATCTTTATTGATCCAAAGTTCGTAATTGATAAAGAAAAAGTAATCAGCGATCTTACTCCTGTATTGATGCAACATTTTTGTCCTCAAGGAGAAGTTAATCAGTTTATGGATCCTCAAGCATGTTTATACCAATTACAAAGATTTACAAAAAAAGAATTACTACCCCAAAAACCTCAATTATTTTATCTGGGATCTGGTATAGCAAATTCTACAGGACTTATTAATCTTCCTACCACTATAACAGGAATGGATAAACTGAGAGCAGAATCACAAACCCTCATGACTCAATACCAGGAATCTCTAGTAGCTTACCAACAGGCTCTCGATAAACTTCTAAACGAAATAAGTTACACAGAAGTGAGAAATCTCATTCGTGAACAACTTGCTACTATGATTTCACAATGAATTAAAAAAAGAAATTATCTCACTCCAATTGAAGATCCTGCTTTGGAAGAAGCCTTACTAACTGCAAATTTACCATTTGTTATCCTTGAAGATGGTCTGCTGTATGTCATTCCTATGGAAGAAGAGAGTGACAGAATTCAAGCTGCTTCTCAGCTCTATACCTTCCTTTCTCAACATCAGATTGTTTTACCTTATAAAACTATAAAAGATACCCTTGCTCCCCAAGAAAATAGATATGTAAAAATTGCTAGTGATCTTAATCAAGAATTAGCTACAAAATTGAAAGAAAGAAAAGAGTACCGAAGAGTACAAAAAGCAAAAGAACTCGCAGATAAAAGAAGAAGAAAAATAAAATATACTGAAGAAGACATGATACCATTACTCCATGGCCTTGGATTTGAAGAAAAGACAATTAGAGAATATCCTTTTGGATCATTTGCATCACATATTTTGGGATATCTTGATAAAAATGGAAATCCTATTACAGGAGTAGAAGAATTTCGAGATACTATTCTGAAAGGAAAAGATGGACAAATTATCTGATTTGGAGCACCAGGAGCAGGTCAAAATGGGGCAGACGATCTACAATTGAGTAATCCTATAAATGGTTCAGATATCACCCTTACTATTGATCCCAATATCCAAAAAAAGATAGAAGAAATGACTGCTTTTTATCTTGATTCTTTCAAGGCAGATAGTGTAAGTATAATAGTGATGAATCCTTACAATGGGAATATAGCAGGCTTAGCTAATGCTCCTACCTTCAATCCTAACAAGGTAAATGAGGTTTATGGATTAAAGCCTGTGGATCCTGAGTATGCAAGAATCATCGACGATCCTCAATACCTAGATATTCCTGTATATGCTGAATCTGGATGAGTATTCCTGCCAGTTCCACGATCTGAAAGATCCAACTATAAAATACCAAAATATATGAATACGAATTATTTTTGACCGATGGCATTGGTAGATAAAAATACTGCTCTTGCTTACGAACCAGGTAGTATTTTCAAAGGTATTACAGCAGCTATTGGATTGGATGTAGATGAAATAGGATTATATGATACTTATTATGATAAGGGGGAATTACAAGTGGGAGATTACTTTATATCCAATGTTTCTAGTGCTTGTTTAGGAACAAATACCTTCCTTCATGCACTTCAGTTTTCATGTAATATTGGTATGATTCATATTATACAAAAAATTGGTCAGCCTATTTTCTATAACTATTTGGAGAAATTTGGTTTCGGCAAAAAGACTGGAATTGAAATAGCAGGAGAAGTCAGCTGATCTATTCCTAATTCTCAAAATAAAGAAAAATCAAGATTCTTCAATAACTCCTTCTGACAAGGACTTTTGGTGACTCCTATACAGATGGCAATGTCCTATAGTACCCTAGTAAATGGAGGATATGTAGTAGCTCCTACTATCATCAAAAAAATTACTTCCTATGATGGAACAATTAAGCAAGCTACTAAAGTTACTAAAAAACTTATACTCAAAGCAGGAGTAAGTGAGCTCATGAAAATGGCACTGTATGAAGTAGTGAATGGAGGACAAATTAAGAAATTTTCACTAGTCTGAAAAACTCTTGCAGGTAAAACAGGTACTTCACAAATTGCTTTCCGTGGACAATATCAAAACGGAGTAGGTTGGACTAATGGATCTTTTGCAGGAATAGTAACTAAAGAAAATACTAAATATACTATTGTAATTCAAGTACGTCGTCCTCGTACTAATCAACGATGAGAGTTAACCGCTGGAGCAATCTATGGAGAACTTGCGAAGTTCTTGATCGAATATGAAGATATAGAGAAATAACAAAAAAATATTAGTTTTTTTGAGCCTGTAGATAATATACTTTTCTTTGTTCTTCCAGTCGTTTCTTTTCATAGTAGGTTTGGATTTCTATGAGATGCTCCGCATCAGTTTTCTGATTATTATAAATATCTTCCTGAACTCCTACTATTGTAAAACCTGCTTCTGGAAGTACTTCTAGACTATAATCAAAAAAATCTTTATCATCAGTTTTGATATGGATTATTCATTGGGATTTTAATATATTCTGATAGATCTTGAGATATTTTGGAGAGCTTAGTTTTTGGCGATTTCTTCCAGGTCGTGGATCAGGAAAAGTAATCCATATTTCATCTACAGAATACTCAGGAAAACAACGCATAATATGATCCACACTCGCCCACAACCACTTCGTATTCATTATATTATTTTGTAAAGCCTCTTGTGCTCCAAAATGTAATCTATCAGATTTGGTAT
>CAYVXG010000040.1:0-5801 GCA_964455295.1 uncultured Candidatus Peribacteria bacterium | reverse complement strand
GTCAAACCAACGATCGAGATAGAGCCAGACTCATGAAAATCCTCATTAATGACCTCCATCCTGAGCCTGGATACTATGATATTGTTGATAATTTCCTTCAAGGATATATAAGTTCAGGAACTATTGCACCCGACGAAGCAATTTATTATGGATTTACTCTGGATCTTCTCAACGATAAATTTGATAAAGAGTCGATCAATACTCTTACAGGGAAATATACAGAATTCAAAAACCAATTGCGAAGACAGTATGATAATTACTTGAGTTATAAGGATGTATCTGATAATTATCTGACTTCTTTATTTGCGGTATCATATTTTAAACGTCAGGAATATGGGGTACCAAAAAGACTCGCTGGAAAAGTGATTGCTAAAGACCCCAATTATATTCTTCCCTATCAACTCAAAGCCTACGTATGACTTCTTACTAAGGATTATGCGAGCGCAAAGTGAGCTTTGGATACTCTTATACAAATTGATACTGATAAACTGGAGCGATATCAATTCCTCTTGGGGCTCATTAATTATAATAATAATGATCTGACTCAAGCGCAAAACTACTTCTTGCAAATGAAATCTCCCATCTTGAGAAAGGAAGGCTTGAGATATCTTATTGATCTAGAAAAAAAACAAAAGGCTGTATCTATTGAAAATGGTACACTCAAGATAGATTCCTTTGATAATCATGATAAAGCGATATTGAGACACTTGGAAGAACTCTTTAGTCCAGAAACAAATTCTTTATCTCAACTTAAGTCTATTGATTACCAAACTGTCTTTGATCGATATATCTATGATAGATTATTGGTAGGAAGTGGAGGAGCTAATACCATCAAAAAACTTTATCTTACTTATCCTGAGGTATTCAATACTGCACTTCAAAACTGTAAAACTCACCTTACAGGAGAGCAGTTTGTTTGTCAGTACGGAGAAGTAGGAAAGCTACTTATTGATGGTAAATGGTCAGAAGCCACAAAAGTGTTGATACCGCTTGTGAAAAAATATCCACAACGACAGACTTATTATATTATTGGATTACTCTACAAAGAACAAGGAAATATTGAAAGTGCGAGAGCTTACTTTACTAAAGCCCTCCAGTCCATTGATGCGAAACAAAAATCACAATTGTCAGACATGCTTTTGGATATGCTCAATACTCAAGGTGCCACCACCCAATAAAGCTATTCATAGAGAGTCAAAACCACAATTTTATTAGTTTACTAAATATGAATATACTTGCTGTTTCTTACTCCAATATTGGTCCTTTTGAGAATCAGATCGTGACGCTTATTCTTAAATCTGGAACCTATCTTATCAAAGCTCCAATTGGCTCTGGTAAGAGTTTTTTGTTTTTTGATGGGCTGGTTTTTGCATTGTATGGATATAGTAAACGTGATATGCTCAATGTAAATAGTAAGACAGGGCGAACGAAGATACTGTTTGAAAATGATGATAAGCAGATGTTCTTTATAGAAAGACCACTGAGCGGTAAAAAATGAGTAAAACTATACCAACTCAAAGATAATGAGAATCCAGATCGTTTAGTTGCTCAACAAATTCATGCATCTCTAGATGAGAAATATACACAGATTGTAAATCGAGGAGTTGATTTTTCCGAAGATCTTGATTTCAGTGCGTTTGAAGAAACTCAATTCCATCGTGCTCTTGAAACCCAACAGAGTATAGAGCTCTTACTTCCTCCCAAGAATGTTTTTCTCAACAGACATCTGCTTATGCAAGATAGCGAGAATCTGTTTGAACTACAACCAAAAGCAAGAATTGATGTTCTCAAGCTCATGTTTGGACTCGATATGATTGACTCTGTAAGAGATCAGATTGGGGAAATAAAAAATAATCTGAAAGGGCAGTATAAGATCGTGAGCGAATCCAATCACATCACCGAACAATATGATCGCTGGTACACGGATCTAAGTCAGACAATTAATTCTGTATTCAATACCCTAGAAACTTTGTCTACGACTTCATTGCAGACATCCGACTTTGCACAACTGGAGATAATCAGAGAATTTGTACAAAATCCCTTATCACGTAGTAGTGATAGCCTTCATTATGATATAGGGCAACGAAGTTTGGATAAACGAATTAAGAACCTAGAAAGCCTTCGTTTGAAAAAACTCAATTACGAACAACAACAAATCAGTATTTTGTCCGATCTTCAAAGCTTGCAAAAAGACCTCGATCTCAGTCTTTCCGAACAATCACAGCTTCAAAAACTCTTTGAGTGAAATGACTTGAAAGAAGGACAAGAAGTAGAAGTTGTCACGAAGGAAACTCTGAATAGTTTGATACAGTCCAAAGAAAGTCTTCTCAAAGATATTGAAGTCCTCAATAGTCTCATTTCTCATGAAATATGGTTGACGCTTGAAAAAGAGTATCAACTCAGTAGTCCAGATCATAGTTTACTGAGATTCGCAGGATTGCTTGAACAATTGATGCAAATAGGAAAGGTTATAAAAGCAGAACTGGATACTGCATTGGCTCAAAAATCAAGTTTTGAAAGTAAAATTCAAAATAAATCTCAACAGCTGGAACACACTAAACAACAACTGGAATCACACAAACAGCAACTTCGAGATCAGGCTCAACAAAAGCTCCAACATCAAGTCTCTACATTCCTTCAGACTGTAACATCCACTCAAAGACAAAAAGAATCATTGGAACTCCAGCTCAAATCTCTGGATGAATCCCTCAAACAATTGGAAGTTCAGGCTCATAGTACTGTACATAATGAATGTACACTTGACCATGTACACTGTCCATCGGTGGAAGAGATTATTAAATTATGATCAGAAAATTTGAGAATACAGATAGAGAATCAAACTATTCAAAAGCAAAACTTAATCAAGAATCTAGAAATCATCACTGCTCAACTCCTCACAGAGGAGAAACAATTGATGGAAGCGCAATCTGCTCAGGGTTTATCTACCAAGGAAAAATTTGTCTATTTAGGAACTGAGTTTGACAGACTTAGTCATCTTGTAGCCCAACTAGAAGTGCAATGACTTACGGATCAAGAAAAAATGGAATCAGGAGTGATTGAAGGAAAGATTAATAGTATTAGTGATAAACTGAATAGAGTAAGAGAGGACTATAAGAGATTTTCGAGTCTCGTGGCTCCAGAACAAATAGAAAAATTCCGTAATTCCCAAGCGCAACTCGACACTCTTACCAATCAGATTATTTCTACTCAATCCCTCATCCAAAAATCTCAGGAACAGCATTTGTTGAGAGTCCAAAACCAATCCAAACTCGAGCAAATAAGTAAGCAAATTCAGACTTTGCAAGATCAACTTGAACACAAAAAATTACTGTCTGTCGAATTAGAGTCTCATCTCCAAGACCCTCTATTTACCCTATTAGACTCTTTGGAAATAAATACTAAGAAATTAGAAAACCTACTCAGTAAGGCTCAAGATCTTTTAGCGGAAAAAACAAGAATCCAAGATCAATCTATCAAAATCAAAGCAGATGTCGACAGAGCGACACTTCTTCATACTATTTTTGGCAAAGAACTAACACTCTATGTACTCAAATCTTATATCCCTTTGCTCAATGAATATATCAATGCTTTCCTTGCTAAGGTAGTTTCCTTTCAGCTCAATATTTCTGTCAATGAGGAGGGTGACGAACTGGAACTTACTATCGAGGACGAATTTGGTTCAAGAGAAGTAAAAAGTCTCAGTGGCGGACAAAAGACAATCTTGAGATTATGTTGGATTTTGGCTACAAGTGTAGTATTTAGAAATAGTTTCTTATTATTAGATGAGACAATAAATAATCTGGATGAAGCTATTATTTCCAATGTGGCGGAGTTGCTGACAGACTATGTCAAACAATATAATCTCAGTTTTTATACTGTTACTCATAGTGCACAAATTCAGAATATGAGTATTTGGGACGAGACAATAGAGATAAATATTACTCATTAGTTAGAATGTTTTTCTATTTTAGATTTCTTCCTTTTCGTGTGATATCTAGCATCAATAACGCATAATTAGGAATATATATAAGGCATTGTCAATTTTTTCTCTAACAATTTGTCACACTAAGCTAATTCAAACGTATCATTTTATAGTGATATCTCACAAACAGCTCTTGAATTACTTATCGTATTCATTACTGTTGTGCGTAAGTCCTTACTGTGGAGACAGTAGGCGTGGTCATCACGACTTTTATTAATTATTTTATTTTTATTTTATCTATTTTGCGGATGAAAAAATTGGTATTATCAGCATTATCTGTCTTAGTGGCGGCTACGAGCGTATTTGGATTCGCTCCGTTGTTCACTCAAGCTTATGATGCAGAGTATTTAGCTGCCTTTGATTGGGCAAAAGACAATGGATTAACAAGTATGCCTGACGCTGATGCGTTCGGACCATACAGAAATTTGACTAGAGAAGAGTATTCAAAATTCATCGGTAAATTCGGTCAAGATTTTCTTTGCTTAGAAGAAAACCCAGAAGCTGATTACATGTATGATGATGATGATCAAATCAGTCCTTACTTAGCTGACTCTGTAGTTTTGGCTAGTAAATTAGGTCTTATGAGAGGTAGCGACGGTAAATTCTACCCAACTACTTTTGTATCTAAAGCGCAAGTTTTAGCTACATTGGTAAGAGGTATGCAAGACTACATGGATGAAACTGTTTCTCCATGGTACGCTAACTATCATGCTTATGCATATGAAAACGGTGTTACAACTGTTTCAGATGTAAACAGCTTTGATAGACCAGTTTCTAGATATGAAGCATTATTGATGCTTTACAGAGCTAGAAACTATGACTGCGATACTCAAGTTATCATCCCTGGTGAAACTGGTACTGTAGTTAATGGTGACTTGACAGTTACTAAGTCTGACTCAACTCTTGAAAAAATCTACGTTCCTGGTACTGGAAACAATATCAAAATCGTAGAATTAGACTTGAGAGCTGGATCAAACGGAGGATCTGTTAGATCTATCAAATTCAAATTATTACCAAGTTTGGGTAGTAGAGCTAATGTTAAAGGAATCTCAATTTCTGATGAAAACGGATTGAGATTGACTAACGTTCCTACTTTCAATGCTCAAGACGAAGCAACTGTGGTATTTAACAGTGCTAACGGATACAACGTTCCTGCTAACTCTACAGTAAAAGTTCGTGTATTAATTGATTTGGCTGGAAGTGTTAATGAAATCTTAAGATTTGGTATCGTAGAACCTACTGATATCGTATCTATGAACAGTACAATTGGTGGAAATTTCCCATTAGTTTCTAGTGAAGTAAATACTACTCAGTATTCTGCTCAAACTATTAACTTTGCAGGACAATCTACAACTGCTACTGCTAGTCCAGTTCCTAATATTGTTTCTATTGGAGACACTAATAGAACTTTCGCTAGATTTGATTTAAGTACTTCAAACACTTCTTCAAGAGATGTTCTTGTAAAATCTATTACATTTAGAGCTACAAGAGCTGTTGAAGGATTCATTGGAAACCTTAAATTAGAAACAGGTACAGGTGTAGTAAACACTACTGCTGTAGTTGATGGAAAGTATGTTACTTTCGTATTTGCTAACAATGGTTACCTTATGACTAGAGGAACTTCTAAGAACTTCTACGTTAAAGGTGATGTAATTGGTGGTGACACTAATGATGAAATCCAATTATTCTTGGATGAATCAAGAGATCTAGTAGCACTCGAAGAAGGAACAACTGCTGCTGTGAATGTAAACATCCTAGGAAATAATAAATATTTCAGTTCAAGCTATGCGTATAGAATTATCGCTGGTAGAACTCAAAT
>CAYVXG010000039.1:3572-7255 GCA_964455295.1 uncultured Candidatus Peribacteria bacterium | reverse complement strand
GTGGGATTTAGGTTCCTATGGTTATCTGTGGTCACGTTCTGAGTCTGACTCTGATTACGCGTGGGCGTCTAATTGGGATGAGGCGGAAGGTAGGTTAGATGACTATTACCGTGAGTGCGCTCGTCCCTTGCGTTTGCTTGCCTAGGACTCCAAGACCTTCGCGAAGCGAAGATTCGTCCCTTATGACAATTTTGGGCTAGCGTAGGAAGGCTAGAATTATTTGTTTCAGATTACTTTTTCTCTTTCCAATTTACATAACCACTCGAGATAACTGATATTATGAATGCTGAGTAAGATACCACCCAGCATTTCTTTTTCTGTAAAAAGATGATTGAGATAGGCTTTTGTATAATTGAGACAGGTAGTACAGGTACATCCTTCAGCTAATCACTTTGTCATATCTATTTTGTATTTACTATGAGTAAGTTTGATATTTCCTCATAGACGATAGGCAATTCCGTGTCTTCCGAGTCTTGTAGGAGCAACACAGTCAAACATGTCAATACCATACTTGATGCCAAGTAACATAGATTCTGGAGTTCCTACACCCATAAGATATCTTGGTACTCAAACGGGAAGTAGGGGAGCGATATGAGCTAATATTTCCTCCATTTCTTCAAGTGTTTCACCTACTGATAATCCTCAGATTCCTATTCCATCACGAGCATATTGGGAAAGGACTTCAATAGACTGAGATCTGAGATCTTTATAGAGACCTCCTTGTACAATAGGGAAAAGGGCTCCTTTATTTTGGCTGTATTTTTCTTCATTATTGGTGTAATACTCAAACTGTTCTTTTGCCCATCTATGAGTTTGATGCATATATTTTTCCACTTCTTGTTTGGTGATTTGAGTTACGGGTGCACATACGTCAAGCATCATCATTATGTCTGATCCCAAATTGAGCTGTATATCTACGGTTCCTGTAGGTGTGAAAATGTGCTTTTTACCATCGTGAATGGATGTAAATTGTACATGATCTTCGTAGACTTTTGCTAATGATTTACCTGTTTTTGTTTTAGACAAGCCCAAAGAGAATATTTGAAACCCTCCAGAGTCTGTAAGAATGAGTTTATCCCAATTCATAAATTTATGAAGTCCTCCATGATCTTTGATAACTTGGTCTCAAGGTCTGAGATACAGATGCATAGTATTTGCCAGTAAGATGTTGGTTTCCAATCCCTCACCCATGTATCTAGTATCATTGAGAAGCTCCAAGGGAAGACCTTTTACACTTCACTTGGTACCGACAGGCATGAAACAGGGTGTTTGTACTCTTACTCCATTCAATTCAAAAAATCCGGCTCTTGCAAAACCAGATTGTCCGAGGAGGGTATATTTTAGTTTTGGATTCATAAATAATCAGATTATTTTTTTATAAATTATTGTATTTTACTTGGGTCTATGCCTAAAGCATCACATAAGAAGGCATAATGTCAGTGATTTGTTACTTGTGTTCTGTATTTTCTTTCATAAAAATGAATATTTCTTTCATCTTCATGCAGTAAAAGTTGTGCTATTTCATTGAATTGAGTCTTACTAAAAGAACGTAGTAATCCTGATAAAAATATAGTGTCGCTAATTTTTCTTGTGACAATTGCACTCATTAAACTTCTACGTACAAATTGAGGATCTTCATGAAGAATCTCATTTCGCTCTTTTTCACTTGTATCAGGAGTCCAACTTACTTGATTATTAAACATAGATTCATTTTCTTTATAGAGATAATAATAACTAAGCCATCAACGAGGATCGAACTCGTGACCTCACCCTTACCATGGGTGCGCTCTACCTGCTGAGCTATAACGGCTTACAGACTATTTTTGGTTAGCCTTAAACTCAAGCATCGCCTTATTCCAAGTCTCAAAATTTGTATTCATTCCACTCCAAAAATCCATATGAGTTTTGATAAATTCTTTGTATTGATCTTGTTGTATGAGAATGTGTTTTATCTGTAATTGAGGAATGCTTGGGGTTTGTTTCTCAAAATAATTAATATTGTCTTCAGCGACAACCTGCTTATCTTGTCTACGATATTTTGTCTTAAAACTAATATTCATAGTGAAGTTGAGTATGTCGGCAAGTTTTCCTACTTTTACAGTAGGACTAAAGAACTCACTTGATTTGCTACTTGGGATATATTGCCCTGATTCTTTGAGTTTACCTACAAGAGCTCAGATTTGATTGATAATTTCTTGAATACTCAGAACCTGAGTACCTGGAGTGATGATATCTGGGGTAGTACTTGGAACCTGACAGAGCTTTACTCCAAAAGTAGTTTCTCCAAGACCGCCAGCTATTTCTTTATCGTTAGCAGTTTTGAAACAGAGACACTGACTATAACAAGCTTTTTTTGCTATCAGACTAGAACTACAACTTTGACAAGAAGACAAACACTCTTTGATTTGAGGTTTATCTCCTTGAAGATCAAATTGTTCACTAATTTCTGTAGGACTACTTGGACATTGAGCATCATTCAGATCGTCTGGTACATTGGGGTCAAGTACTGTTTCTACTTCGTCTGGATCTCCTCTAATTTCCAAACTATCATCAGTATTAGTGGTTTCACTAGTTACCTCAGGTTCAAATATTTCTGGTGGTAGAGTATTATCAATCACCACTTGCTGCTGAGCTTCATCAGCGATGAAGGGTTGTGAGATAGTTCAGATTATATCATCTATCAATTCTTCTTCTTCAAGTGAAAGTATAGTCTTTTGAATCTTAGCTATTTCTGCTTTAAACTCTTTAGCATCTTCTGATTGAATAATTGGAGCAGGATCAAAACATTGGAGATTGGAGGTTATACTACTTTCTTGGGAAGAGCTGGACTGGATTTGATTGATAGCATCTTGGATGGAGGGGAGATTACTATTTGAGGCAAAAAGTTTAGTAGGAGCAAAACTCAGATAGTTTGGAGCTCCCCAAAGATAATAACTCGGTACTCTTTTTGCGTTTGCAAACAAGATTTTATTGATTTGTTCTATATCGTATAAGATATCAAAATTACTGTCTTCCAGTGTTCCATTCTCAAATATTTCATCTCCATAATTGTAGGTAGAAAGCATATTTTGATCCAAAAATATCTTCATATAACGGGTGAACTTTTCACTGATATCATTTACACACAGTTGATATTCTCCCACACTCAGAATATTTCCTTCTTTCTGAGTATTACTTTGACAATTGAGATATCTAATACAGGCAACATTAAACTGACTGCTATCAATCTTATAGCTGAAGTCTTTATTAAAATCACTAATCCAACTCAAGTATCTTTCAAAACCTTTATTCTCTATAAGGAGGGCAGCAGCATCATTGTAAGTCAGTGCACAACTTGCATTGCTGTATTTAAATTCATTTATAATCTGATAAATTGCATCGTGAAGAGATACAGTGGCTTGTTGTCTGGCAAGATTAATGCTAGAATTATGAAGATCTACTCCCTTATCTGATGACTTCACTTGATCTTTGAGTAACTTTTTACTTTGATGGTCGAGATAGACTTTCTCCATCCATGCTTGTAGACCACCATTGGAAGTATTGGAAGCACTTACTATTTGAGATTGTGAGAAAAACCCGAAAGATACTATGATAATTAGAAAGAGAATGAGAGTTTTTATTTTCATAAGATAGTAGAGTATAAACCAAGTTTTAATATTCTCATATTCAGTTTATATAATGTA
>CAYVXG010000039.1:0-3472 GCA_964455295.1 uncultured Candidatus Peribacteria bacterium | reverse complement strand
CCAGCAATCAAGAAGAGTAATCAGAGCGTTTTTTGCATAGTAATTGCAAGAAAAATAAATAGTATACTAGGTTCTCGTTTTAATTTGATATATAGATATTTGCTCCCTGATGGAATCGAACCATCATCTAACCCTTAGGACGGGCCTATTCTATCCATTGAACTAAAAGAGCATATTTTTCTATCTACACTCTAGGGTTAATAATCCTATTTCTAAGCAGTAGTGATTAGCTAGAAATAATCAAGATAATCTGCTTATTTTACTAACGCTAACTATTAGTTATCAGTAATTTACTACTTAGTCTTGATAAGTGTTCTAAAATCACTAAAAGACTAATACACTTATTAATGAGCTGAACTCTAAAATACTAATATCTAAGCGTAAAGAAACTAAAAGTTATCAGATGAAATTATCTTCATAATACTCATTCATTCTTATTAACAAACTTGTCGTACGATGCAAAAAATTAAAACAATTATTGATCTAGGAAATGGTTATGTAAAAGGAGCTGTATTCGGCTTGGAGGATAGTAAAACCACTGTACTTGTAAAGGATCTTGTAAAAACAAAAGGAGTTAGAAAAGGTAAAGTGTTGGATATTCAAGCTCTTGTAGATAGTATGTGAGAGGTTATAAAAACCTTTAACACTAAATTGGGAGGAGACTTTGTTGACGATATCTATCTAGGTATTTCTCATCCAGAAATGGGAATTATGAGGTTCTCAGAAAATATGAGAATAATGTCAGATAAGGTTACTCATGATGATGTATCTCATCTTATGAAAGTAATTTCAGAAATTGCAGAAAGACCAAATTATGAAACACTCAAAATTAATCCTGTCTATTGGATTATTGATGATGAGATCAAGACAAATGAACCGTTGGGAGTAATAGGAAGAAAACTTGAACTTGTTGTAGATGTATTTTATATACCAAAGTACTTCTATCAAAGTGTAATTGACTTAGCAAATAATCTTCAACTCAATATTGTGGACATTATTCCAAATATTCTTGGAGCTTCAGAGCTTACTCTTGATTATGATAGTAAAGATCTTGGGACTTTATTGGTAGATATTGGAAATAATCAGACAAGTTACGTGGTATATGAGAACGGTTATCCACTCTATTATGGTATCCTACCAATTGGAGGAGAGGATGTTACTAAAGATATTAGTATTGGTATGCAAGTAGAAATGAAAGAAGCAGAAAATTTAAAAGTAGACTTTGCCACCCTTACTGGTGAAGAAGCAGTGAGAGATGATCAACTTGATGTAAAATTCTTGGAAGAAATTATCGGAGCAAGGTACTTAGAAATATTTGAAAAGATTAATGATAAATTAGTAGACTTAGGTATCGATGGAAGATTGCCTGGGGGAGTATTATTACTCGGAGGTGGAGCCAGAATGAAAGGAGTAGATGGACTTGCAAAAGAATCATTCAAACTTGCTACATTCTACGCTAAAAACAAACAACTTCAAGTAGGAGAAATCGGGAATCATTTACAATTCCTCAACTCTATGGGAATTTATTTGTATAGCGAAAGATATTCTGATGTAGCAAATAAATTTAAATTGAATATTGGATTTGGGTGGGTAAAGAATTTCTGGAAGTTCTTGAAAGAAGTATTCTAAAAAACTAAATTCTATGAAATAATTTAATCCTTTAAAGTTAATTGTATGAATAATAATACCAATAGTAAAGATGAGCTTAGTATCCAGGAAGAAAAGTGGATTCATTGGAATAAGTTAGTAGCGACAAGTGATGAAAGAAATCAAACAATCAGTTCCAATGAACTATGGAAACTTTTGGAGCCTATTACTCGTTTACTATCTGAGTCCATACGAACAGCGACGTTGTTAGTGAGTGCTATTGCTAATATTTCTGATGCTAAAAGGCTAGCTGATAAATATGCTGAATCTCTTGTTCCAAATCTTATCAAGATTGATGTAGCACTTCAGCTTATGGAACAAAATAACCTAGATTCAAAGGAATATGCTTTGAGATTAAAGTCTTTATTAAAAAGTATTGAGCAATTAGATAAGAAAATATGATCTGACTTTAGAGCCTTTATGCCTTCTTTACAAGCAAAACACTATGGAGAAGGAGAAGTAGAAAAACCAATAGGAAGTTTGAGTAATGAAATAGAAGAAATATTTGGAAGCACAAAAGATCGTCATTGGTATAAGTAAAATGGATACTAAAAATATATCAGACCATAAAATAATTTAATATTACTACTTAATTGCAACAATGAAATTACTCAGATGGGAATTACTTGAAAAAGGTATGGATCATACACTACTGATGAAATCTTCTGGTACTGGAGGTAATAACAACAACTGAGGTAGAGGATGAGATGATTATCGAGGTAGAGGATGAGACGACAATAATGATGGTAGTTCTAATAGTGGAAAGGATAGTGATAACGAGAATAATAATAAGGGAGATGATAAATTTAGTTGACCCCTTATCTTTATAGGGATTGTTGCAGTAGCTATTGCATCAACTTTGCTTGGTAGGGAGCATGGTCAAGTTGATTGAAGCTTAACTCATACTAAACCTGAAAAAAAGGAACTGAAACGTGACTCAATAAATCCAGAATGAAGTATATGAAAAGATAAAATAAAACAAGCAAATATTAATCACGAAGATCACTATCCTGATATATTTATACCAGTAAGTGATCCAAATGTCTTTTAATGACTCATAACACTGTAAAATTACC
This sequence comes from uncultured Candidatus Peribacteria bacterium, assembly GCA_964455295.1. Taxonomy (GTDB): domain Bacteria; phylum Patescibacteriota; class Gracilibacteria; order Absconditabacterales; family Absconditicoccaceae; genus CALMFT01. The sequence continues at coordinate 749 of CAYVXG010000039.1, read as the reverse complement.
TGTAATACAATATATTGATTTTTATATCTTACTTATCACAAACATTATGGCATTTCATGAATTTACACCAGATTTTGTCCCAGGGGCAAGAATTAAAGTATTCGGAGTAGGAGGAGGAGGATGCAATAGTATCACGAGAATGGTTCAAGATAGACTTGAAGGAGTAGAGTTTGTTGCGGTAAATACAGACGCACAAGCACTCACCAATAATCCTGCTAATCAAAAATTACATATTTGAGTAAACATCACCAGAGGACTTGGTGCTGGAGCAAATCCAGATAATGGTAGAAAAGCAGCTGAAGAATCAGCTGAGGATATCAAAAGAATGCTCAATGGTACTGATATGTTGTTCATTACTGCAGGTATGGGTGGAGGAACAGGTACAGGAGCCGCTCCAGTAATTGGAGATATCGCAAAAGAGATGGGAATTCTTACAGTAGCAGTAGTGACTATGCCATTCTCATTTGAGTGAAATAGCAGATATCAAAATGCTGTTGAAGGAATCAATAAATTGAAAGAATCAGTAGATACTTTGATTGTTATACCAAACGATAAGATCTTCAATATTGTAGATAAGAAAACTACTTTTAATCAAGCTTTCTTAATGATTGATCAAATTTTGAGATTGGGAGTACAAGGTATTACTGATTTGATCATCAAACCAGGACTTATTAATATCGATTTTGCAGATGTGAAAGTAATCTTGAGTAATAGTGGAAATGCTTTACTTGGTATTGGATATGGAGAAG
>CAYVXG010000038.1:0-7407 GCA_964455295.1 uncultured Candidatus Peribacteria bacterium | reverse complement strand
TCTATCCTTCCATCAATTACACCCAATTCATACTTCCCCTGCCCATCTTGTTTTATTCCCTCAATAGTTTTACTCGTTTCCATAAAGAAAAGTGAGCAGAACATATCTACTTTACTTGCAAGTTCTTGAATAAATTCTAGTTTTTGTCATTCTTTATCATGAATAAATTTGTATTCATAATTATCTAAAATTCTTGCAAAATTTAATGGATCCCAAGCAGTACTTTTATACTTAAGGTAAGATGCGTATCGTCGTTCGTAGTCTAAAAATAATATAGTATAATCTGCGTATTCTCATGAATCTAAGAGTGAGAATAAGGCTCCATGTGTAGAAAGTATCAATGAAGATTTTGAAGTTTTTATATCCTCTCTGATGTAATTGTAGATCTTATAATCCATCGTCGTATTGAGATCCAAAAGTCCTAATCCTTGCAGTTTGTGAGAACAATATTTGAGGAAGAACCAAGCTTCTGCAATTTCTAGTTTTTGTTTACTAAATACTGTATTCAGTTTATTTTTATCTACTTGTTGCTGTTCTTTGATAAAACTGATATCATGAAGACCCATTATCTTTGCTTTGGATTTGATGATATTGAGTTTTTGAGTAGAATTGGTACACAGTATCACCTTTCCTAAACCTGTTGCTTTTCTGATAACTTGTTCAAGGGGTAAATTTCCATAATACAGTTTTGATCCATTTGCAAATTTACTAAAATCATTATCAGAATCCATAATAAGCGTAGATTGAGGTTTTTCAGGAAAATCCAAAAGTGGTACTTTTTCAGTACTCGCCTCAGTCTTATGATAGTGTTCTTTATCCAAAAACCACATATCAGCTTTTCCAAGAATCTTGGAAGCAATAGGAAAACTTGTAGTAATCGCCTCTATCTTAGTCAAACAATATTCTATAATACCTAAACATATCAAGCAATCAGATAAGGCATCGTGATTCTGAATATCTTCCAAATCTACTTTGTGAGCCAAAGATTGAAAATACTTTGCCCCCATCTGTTCTCTCACCAAAGGGTACAAAATATCCAAACTAAAACTCGGCGGATAATGAATAAATACTTTTGCTCGCTCCATGGTATCTACGAAAAGATCTCCAAAGGATTGGTCGGAATCTTTGAAATACTTATTGAGGAACTTGATATCAAAATTTACGTTGTGACCTACAAACACCAGAGGTTTTTCTGATTGTGAAATAATATTTATAAACTGATTTTTGAAATCCTCAATACTAACACCTGACTGTATTTGATCGATAGTAATTCCTGTTGTATAGCTCACAATTGTTTTTAACTTCTCTATTTCATATCCAGGATTAATAAAACTACTAAAATATTCCTGAATTTGCAGTTGGTGATCGGTAATAATCAAACCTACTTGGATAATATCATCTCTTTCATGACTCAATCAAGTGGTTTCAAAATCTAGAAAACAATAACTGTATTTTTCATTCAACATATTCTACTAGTAATAATCTATAAGCAGAAAAAAAGCTAAAATCTATTTTCACGACCTTATGGACTGGATTTTGCTCCAAATTTGCAATACTATTCCAAATAGTTACTTTTAGGAAAGACAAAAAATGTTTTATTATTAGTATATAAATTATGAAATTTACGAACAAAACCTATATTGCTAGTGCATTTGCAATCTTCTGATTATCAATGCTTTTATTCCCTAGCCCAGCTTCTGCAAGTGCCACAGTTGCACTTACTGAATGTTACGACAGACTCTTGAAGGTTACTGCATATTATACTCCTGAAGTAACTCAAGGAGTTTATTTTAATGGAAATTTTGCCACAGAGAAAAAAATAAACTGAGGAAATCAGCACGGTGCTTCTGGAAGAGAAACCTTCAACGGGATGTTAGCGGGACCAAAGAATTTTCCTTTTGGAACTACGGTAGAAATTCCAGGCTTGGGAATTGGTGGAATCTATGATAGAGGTTCTGCAATTATTTCTACTGGGAGTCATGACGTGATTGATGTGTGGGCTGGATATGGCTTACAAGGCTTGGTAAATGCTCTTTCACGAGGATCTAAAATGCTTACAGGAACTATCTGCCCTGAAGGATTCAATCTCACTAAACAAGGTTTTGATCGAAGTAAGTACCCTACTTGGGATAAGGCAAGTAAAACCTTATTGTGGTCATTAAAAATGGAAGAAGGAAGTGTAGGAGCTACCGTATATTATCTCCAAGGATTCCTCAAACAACTCAACTATTTACAATCAGATTATACACTCAATCAAAATTTCTGACCAGTAATCACTCAAGCTCTTTGTAAATTTCAACAAGATAATATTGGTTTGGACGCAGATGACGAAGCATGTGGTTACTATGGACCTCAAACTAGAAAAAAACTTCTCACACTCTTACAAGCTAAAAAGATAAGCATACTTGATGCACCTTCATCTACAGCTAACTTAAATACTGCAGTAAAAGTTACAGCACCTACAGTAGCTGCGTCTACTTCAAAACCAAATCCAGTAAAAGTTATTAAAAAAAGAAGAATGTTAACGATTAAGAAATAAAGAGTCTTTAGAGTAATAATGTTCTCATTCCCAATTAAATGGGGCATAGGGCTCGTATAATGAAATAGTACTTATAACTCGTTTATCGTTTTCCTTTACAAATTCTGCACGCAGCTCTTCTACATTCAAAATTTGATCTTTTGGTTTTGGTTGTTTACTTGCATAATAAAATCCTAAGTGTTGAAATGAAACAGATAAGGTGTTTGTAGTTTTTTTATTGACCACAAAATCCACGAGAGCAAACTGATTATTAAGAATTCCTATTTGATTCATTGGATACATTTTATACACTACTTTTCGACATCAATCAGAGCAATCCTTTGGCAGCACTCCCTCCTTAACAACAACTCTTCTTGATAATTTTTCAAATAATTTATATAAAATATCTCTCACTTCGATGATTTCTGTAGGAGCTTCCTTATCCTCAAAATAAATTCCAAATTTTCTCTGCATTTCTTCTTGAAGCTTAAACCTACTCATAGATATATCACCTTCAAATCTATACTCAAAATCATTAAGTTTAGGATTATATGCAATACTTACCCAACCAATACTAGAATAGCCTTGATCTAAGAAAAACCTTAATTCTTCTCTCATTTCTTGTTGTATTTTTTTGTCACCAGTAGCTCCTTCTACAAGTTCAGTAATATGATTCTCAATTGAGAATGGAACTTTAGCTTTATCGGCAGATATATCTTTTTCATTTCCACATCAAGTAATCGTAAATGAGAGGGTTGCTGTAATAATAAGCAGGAATATTTTTTTCATATTGGTTGAATTTTTAATAGTGAATATTGTAAACTTAAATATTTGTTTCTTTAATGCCAATCTAATTTCTTTTGATTTTAGAATAAGAAGCACTAAGAGAGTTTTTTAAAAATAAAAAACTAGTACGGAAGAACCGTACTAGTAATAAAAAAACAATTTTAGTTATCCGAGTTTGTTTCAAAAGGTATCATCCATCTTTACAAGAGTTATGATTGGCGTAATACACTGTGTAGGATAGTTGGTACAATCCCAAAATGAACTCTGCTGCACTATAGAAGTTGCACCGACATACAACAATTTATCAACTCTATCATTTGTATGATAAGTAAGCTTCAAATCAGTAATGGTTGAACCACTTAGGACCAATGCTGTTACAATCATAGCATGATCGTAACTAGAATTATGATAGCAAGCTCCACCGCCATCTTTATGTACCCATTTTGCAAATACCACATCTCCTACTGCAATAGATTGAAGGTTAGTTGTTACTGCTCCTCTACCACTGTTTATTAAATGATTATATAACCCATTGGCTGTAGACCAAGAAATTGAGTATGTGTCATCTGAAGTATAAGATGTACCATTATTTTTGTACCACCAGCTACCTGAGCTGCCACTACTATTATATGGATTTGCAAATGTCATACCTGCACTATAAAGAGCCTGTGAAACTAAATTAGAACAATCATTAGAACTAAAACATTGATACTGTGCGTTATTATATCCATTACAACTAGTACTATTATTATTAATAGTGTAGCCTTTTGCATAGTTTTTAGCTGTAGTCCTATTATACGGACCACGTAATTCTACCTCTTCGTTTGATACATTGGATATATCTTCCGCATCTTCTACTTTAAAGCGAAGAAGAATATCTTTTATCAAACTCTTAGGAAAATAATGATCTCCCGTTGTATTAACCTCTTCATATGGCTCATAAAGAGAAATAGAAGTCATAATCCATTTGCCCTCTTCTTTTACAAAATTAGCATGCACTTCTTGTGCATCAGCTAAAAACTCATTTTTATTTTGTAAAGACTGTTGTAATTGTTTATCTAATCCATAAATATCCAAATGTTGAAATGAAATAGATAATGTATTTGTTGTTCTTTTATTGACCACTAGATCAACAATAGCAAATTGATAACTATTAAAATTCTCATTTTTATTAATAGGATACATTCTGTAGACTAGATTTTCACATCCAGTAGGACAATTGGCAGGAATAACTTCTGTTTTAAGAATTACCCTATCTGATAACTGCTCAAAGAAATTATACAAATCATTTCTAATTTCTATAACATCCGTAGGAGATTTCTTATCTTCAAAATAAATTCCATACTTTCCTTTTTCTAATGCAGAAGTAGCGGTATCTTTAGGAGATAGCTCTTTCTCACATCCAGTAATCATAAATGTAAAAACACTTATGAATAAAATAACAAAAATTGAAAAAATCTTTTTCATGATTTTTAATTTAAAGGTTTAATAATAATTTTAATGAACGCATTGATATTTCTGTTGCCAAGATATCACTCTCCGAATCTAAAAATATTGTAATAACAATAATTCTCTTTTCAGTCGTAAATATAAAACTTACCTATAGTTTATAATAAAGAAGAGGAAAATTTCCAGTTATAAATTCGGAATTAACTATCAGATAAGTTAACTTCGCTATCCAATAAGTTTGATTCCAAGTACCAACGTATATTTTCATCCAAACTTTGATAATCCTTAGTTTTCTTATATCTATCAAGTTCTTTATATATCTCCTCACTAGAATTTATTACTGCTCGATTTTCTATTTGTAAGGCACTTCCCAAAATAAAGGAAAAGAAAAACCAATCGAGAGGCACTCCAATCAGCTGATTATCTTTTTTAAAAGAGAAGATAAAGGTATTATTATCATAAAAATTATTCCACAAAGATTCCAAATCTTTATTATTATAATTTTGATCTGTCCCTAAAGGTATCTTAGAAAACATGTTAAGTCGATAATATATGAATCAAATTATATTATTCGATTTCTATATCAAAATATTCTTCAAAATTTTTAATTTAACTATCAATAAGTTCTTTTATCTTTACGCAATTTGAATTATTAATTGCACTAAATTTCATGTCAAAAATACTTTCATTATTGTGTGTCATTATCTATTTTTAAATATTCATATTGGATAATAATGAAATTGGAATACACTGTAAACGTTCAATGTAATATTAAGATTTTTTCTCTACACTGACAATTTTAAAAATAACAACAGATTCACTTCTTATGTTTTTTTACCAGTAGTGAGGCCAACAGCTTCAGCAAGTAATGAAATATTCTATATTATCTTACTAGTGAGATTATTTCAAATAACTCACTATTTTCTTTTCTCTAATTCCTACCACTCTGATCATACCAGGGAAGTCTTGTTGTTCTTCTACTTTTTTACCAATCTCTTTGAGTAATTTTTCTGCCTCAAGATCACCATGAGAGTTGGGATTTACGAATATCATGATTTCTCTACCTGCTTGCATAATATGTACTTTATCTACTCCATTATGTTCGTTGATAAGTTTTTCCATAGCACTCATCTTCTCAATGAAGAAGTTCTTACTATTAAATCTTGCTCCTGGACGACTCGCACTGATTGCATCAGCAGCAGCCACTATCCACCCGATCGGAGATATCATAGGAATATCATGGTGATGTCCTTCTGCAGTATTTACGGTAACTTCGTCATAACTATATTTTCTGAGTACTTCTCCTCCTACCACAGTATGACTTTCTCCTTCTTGGGCAACTACTTTACCAATATCATGGAAGAGTCCAGCTTTTTTAGCTAATGTACCATCTAGTCCCATTTCATTGGCGAGCATTTCTGACATCTTTGCAACCTCTACACTATGGATCCATAGATTTTGACCATAAGAATATCTCAGATTGAACTGCCCCACTAGCTTAGTAATATCTGCATGTTGAGGTGGCATTCCTAGGATATTCAGAGCTTCTTTACCTTTCTCGAGAAGTAAGTTTTCAAAGTTTGCTACTAAGTCATTATATGTTTTTTCAATATATACTGGATTGATACGACCATCTTTGATCATACTTTTGAGTACTTCTGTAGCAATCCATCTTTTTTCATGATCATAACTTGATAATCTGATAATGAGTGGAGTATCATCAATAATCAATTCTACTCCAGTTATTTTTTCAAAAAATACTACATTTCTACCCTCTCTTCCGATCACCTTTCCTTTGATGTCTTCTGAAGGAATATCCACAGTAGTAATTGTAAACTCAGAAGTATTTATTGTAGCTACTCTTGGAATAACCTTACTCAATAAATTTACTGCTTCTTTCTCAATATCTTGTTCATATAATGATTTAAATTTAGTAATACTATTTACCAAATCATCACCATATTCTTTTTCAATAGATTTGAGAAGTTCATCTCTTGCTTCTTCTTTAGTTAAACCTGCTACTTCACTCAGTTTTGTAGTTGCTTCATCAATAAGTTTTTCAAGCTCAAGACCTTTTGATTCAAGCTTCATCTTTTCTGTATCGAGTTGTTCATACTTACTATCAATTCTTTGTTCTTTTTCTTCAAGTTTGCGTTGCATTTCATCTACCTTTGACATCAATTTTTCAGATTCCTTTTCAGCAAATGCTTGAATATCTTTTGCCTTTTGTTCAGCTGCACTTATCAATACATTAGTTTGTTTTTCTACCGTGAGCATTTTATCATCCCAATCTTGAGATTTTTTTTCTGATAGTCTGAGTTCATTAGCTGCTTCTTTAAGCTTTAAGTTTGCCTCTCCCAAGATTTTTTCTTTTTCCAAATCAATTTGTTGGAGCTTGTGTTGATAGTCTTTTTCTACTTCTTTTGCCTTAGCAATTTTTTTTACGCTAAAAATATAAGCTAGTAATCATCCGATTATACATCACACGATCACAGCAATAATTACGATACTATTCATTATGTAAGAAGTTTATGATAAATATAGTTAAATCTATAATTTTTATGCTCCTCAATACAAAATAAAATTGTTTAAAATTTACTTTTGACGAAATTAGTGAATGCATTTCGATCAAAAACTGTATCCTTACTAAGGAT
>CAYVXG010000037.1:0-7573 GCA_964455295.1 uncultured Candidatus Peribacteria bacterium | reverse complement strand
AATGAGTTTGCTTGTTTGTTCTGGGGTTTTGGTTTCCACCCATCATAGTCTGTTTGCTATTCTATGTACATGCGTATCAACCGCAATGTATTGTCCTTCATACAGCTGATGCATAACTACTTTAGCAGTCTTTTCTCCTACGCCAGCAAGTTTCACAAGCTCTGCTAAAGAAGAGGGTATTATCCCATTATACTCATTCAGTAATTGACCTGAAAGAGTGAGGATATTCTTCGCTTTATTATTAAAAAACCCAATAGATTTGATAGCTTCTTTCAGCTTATCAAGACCTAATTCTATAATATCTTGAGGATTTTTGATAATCTGAAAAAGCACAGAAGTGATCTTATTTACTTGTTTATCTGTACTTTGAGCAGATAAAACTACTGCAATAAGTAGTTGAAAAGGGGTCTCTCGAATTAATTCCGTAGTATTACTTGGAAAGAGCCCATGAATAATCATCAATTCTTGATTGATTTGCTTTTTTGTTTTCATATTATAATTATATATTTATTATCTATTATTTGTAAAGTGCCTACAGAATCCTGAGTTATAGATTGTATAAAGACCGTATTTGATCCAGAGTTTCCATTGGTGGATATTTGGACCATGGGACTTATTTATAATATACAAATTATATCCTGAAACTGAAGTTTAGAAAAGTGGAACCAAGAAAGTGAAGACGAATCCTATCGAGATGATGAAGGTTTGGTAAATACGCATATTGAAGGACAAATCATTATAGATATGACACTTACGACGCCAGCCTGTCCTGCTGCAGATTATTTGCCAAATGCAGCCAGAGAAAGCGTACAAATAATGTATCCTAATTATGAAGTAATTTTGAATCTTGTACGAGAACCTACCTGGACGGTAGCAATGATCAAAGATGAAGATTTAAAAAAAATGTTTGAATAGTCAAACATTTTTTTGGATATTATCCAGTGGATTATTTTTTAGCAGGAGTTTTTTTTGCTACGGTTTTCTTTTTAGCTCCGCTGTATAGCGGAGTTGGTTTTTTAGTTACTACTGCTTTAGATTTAGTTGCTGGAGCTTTCATAACAGCTACCTTTTTCATTGCTTTTTTTACTGTACTCGCAGCCTTCTTTGCTGTAGTTTTTTTTACAACCTTCTTTGCTGTTTTTTTAACTGGAGTAACGATTACTTCTGTAGCTATCTTAGCAGCCATAGTTTTTTTGAGATCCTTTCCTTTACTTACTTCAGAAGTTTTCTTTTTATTCTTTTTATTTTCTTTTTTTAATATCTCCATACCTTTTTTAGTAAACTTAGAAATAGCTTTTGTAACTGGTTTAAGATTTTTCATAAGTTTTTTTCCAAACTTACTTAAGCTATATTTATCTCCTTCTTTTCTTAATAGATCAAGATCTATGAATTCTTTTAATTTAGCTGAAATAAGCTTAGAATTGATTCCTAGTTCTTTTTGTAATTCGGTGTAAGACTTAGCAGTTTTTTTAGTAAGCTCCAATAATTCCAATGACCATTTTTTACCAATGGTGTGGAGAACTTTGTATATATTTTCTGTTTCTTTATTCGATTTTTTTTCCATTTTTTCCATAAAAAATAATATAAAATATATTGAGTAAGTACGTATATAATTAGAAAAAATAAAAATGCAAGTATTTTAACTTGCATTTTTGTATTTCAGTGAGCTAATTTTTTGTAATTACTTATGAGTAAGTAAAGATCCAATAACTTGATCTTCCAAAGAGTTATAAATATATTGTTCAATAGGTCTTGCCCCATATTGTGGATCATATAATTCCTTCACTTTTTCTTGAATTTCTTCATCCGTAAAAGTAGGCACAATAGCTTTCTCATTTGCTTTTCGTTGTTCAGAAAATTGATTATAAAGTTTTGTGAAGATGCTGGTAAGTTGTTTATAATCCAATGGGCTGAATACTATTTTGTGATCAATTCTATTGAGTAACTCTGGTGACAAATAATCATTCAGTTTATCAAGAACTAATCCTTTTACATGATCATACTCAAAGTGATCTCCAGCTTCGTCTTGTTGGTAACTAAATCCGATTTGTTTTCCTTTTTGTGAGAAGAATTCTGATCCGATATTTGAAGTCATGATTACAATAGTATTTTTGAAATCAATAATTCTTCCTTTACTGTCTTTGAGTTGTCCTTCATCCAATATTTGTAATAAAATATTGAGAACAGACTTATCTGCTTTTTCTATTTCATCAAATAATAATACTGAGTAAGGTTTACGTCTGATTTGTTCTGTGAGTGAACCTCCTTCGTCGTAACCCACATACCCAGGTGCTGATCAGATTATTTTAGATACACTATATTTTTCCATATACTCTGACATATCGATTCTGATCAAGGACTTAGGATCATGGAAATAATGTTCCGCAATCATCTTAGCAGTATAGGTCTTCCCCACTCCTGATGGTCACAAGAACAAGAATGATGCAATCGGTTTATTTTTAGGTATCACAGACAATCTAGATTTTTGGATAGACTTGATAACTTTGTCTACTGCTTCATCTTGTCCGAAGATATGAGTATCAAATACTTCTTTAAGATGAGTAAGTTTTTCGACTTCAGACTCATTGATAATTTCAGTAGGAATTCCCAGCTTATCGCTCAATACTCTTCCAATATCTTCTTCTGTAATGACAGGTCTCAAGTGCGAAGGCATACTTGATTTATTTTTGAGAGTTTTGATTTTATTTTTGAGTTCAAGTTCTGTTTGTTTGAGTTCAGCAGCTTTGAAATAATCTTGTTCTCCTACAGCACCTTGGATTTTGATTTCTACTTCTTTGAGCAAATCCATGGTTTCTGTATACTCATCATTGCGTTCAAGCTTTGAGAGCAGTACAGACTTTCTTGCAGACGCCTCATCGATAAGATCAATAGCCTTATCAGGAAGATGTTTATTGAGAATATATCTTACTGAAAGTCCTACTGCATGTTCAATAGCACTATCAGAAATATTTACATCATGAAATTGTTCAAACCTTTCTTTGAGTCCATTGAGAATATGTACCGTATCCATTGGTTTTGGTTCGTCTACATTGATTTCTTGGAATCTTCTTTTCAAGGCAGCATCTTTCTCGATATTTTTTTGATATTCATCGAAAGTAGTAGCACCGATCAATTTGATCTTACCTCTACTGAGCATAGGTTTGATGCTATTAGCCATATCATTGTTATCATGACCTCCAGCACCCATGATAGTATGTATTTCATCGATAAATACGATGATCTGATTCATGGGGTCGCTTGCTTCCTCCAAGACTGATTTCAATCTTTGTTCAAATTCACCACGATATTTGGTACCAGCAATCATTCCCGTAACATCCAAATTGATTACTCTATATCCTTTCAGTCTATCTGGCACATCATCTTGAGCAAGTCTTTGAGCTAATCCCTCTACGATAGCAGTCTTACCTACTCCCGCTTCACCGATCAACATTGGACTATTTTTAGTTTTTCTCAATAAAGTATAAATAATCTGATTGATTTCTCTGTCTCTACCGATTACTGGATCAAGCTCATTATTCAAAGCCTGTTTTGTAAGATCAGTACCAAAATAATCAATCGTTAATTTTTTTTGTGTTTCAGCTTCCTCATCTTGTTCTTTGATCTCGATATGAGAATTGTTTTCATTGTTGGAAGCGGTTTCTTCATCCATATGAAGATCTCCTGCACCTAGCAGGGGATTCATTCTCTTATTGATAGGGTTCTTTTCAGAAATTGTCATTTGTAATGTTTCCATAAGTTTCAACAAAAGTGAGATAAGTTCCTTATTTATATGGTCTTCACCAGTATTTTGCAAGGTATTGCTCTCTTCAGAAGATAATTCATTTGCAAATACCTGAAGTTCTACAATATCCATATTGCTAAGTTCAGAAATTGATATATTATATTCTGATTGCAGAAGCGTGAGCAGGTCAAATAATTTCTTAGAAGAAATATTACTCGCACTTGACCATTTAGCTAACATTGGGAGATATTTCATGGCCTTACTGAGTCAAATCTTTTGTTCTTTACACCATGCAAGAGTTTCTGGAGATAAAGATCCACAGGCAATTGCTAATAAAGCTATGAAATTATCATCTTCTGTTACTTTTCCAGCAGTGATTTGGGATTGAAGTTTTCCTGCAATCTGTATATGAGCTGTAATATGCTTTGGTTTCTGGGTTAAATCTACGATATAATGATGATTAGCATAGTTAATAATAGTATTAATTTTCTTGAGTCCAATAAGTTCAAAAAATGCAGGTCCAAAGTCTTGTGTATTGATATAATTAATGATACCAAAAAACAACTCATCTGCATCTATCATTGATTTTCCAGAGAAAACACTATACATTCCAGCTGATGCGATACAATTCAGACAATCTTTTTCGTTTTTTCCAGTATTAAACTCTATTTTCATATGTAATGGAGCGATAATAACTAAAGCGTGGCACTTATTTTCATTGGGTGCTACTCTAGTAATAATCATTGAAATAAAAATATCAACTCAATCGTAAAAATTATAAATAAATCTTGCCAAAACGTAAGAGTTAAATTTCGTTTAAAATATTCTTGAAAAAGCCCCCTTATTAATTACAAGTAGTATCACTTGTTTCGGGGACTAGCTCAGATGGCTAGAGCGCGCGGTTTGGGACCGCGAGGTCGCGAGTTCGAGTCCCGCGTTCCCGAGATTTGTAAATGCCAAGATAGCTCAGTTGGTAGAGCACAGGTCTGAAGAATCTGGTGTCGGCAGTTCGACCCTGCCTCTTGGCACCACTATAAATAAATCCGATTATTTTAGTTTTATTGTATAAATTATGAAAGGAACTGATTTTATGTTGTTGAAGTCACAGCATGAGAATGGATTAATTGATCATTCTGAATATACTACAAAAGTCGAAGAATTGTTTAATGCTTTGAAGAATGAGCAAGGTTTGGATGAAAAAATTGTAAAAATAATTGAAGTTATTGATACTCCAGGAAATCCAGATATGAAGGGAGAAGCAAAGTGATTCGCAATGGAAAGCGTTTTGAAACAAGTGGTGTAAACTACTTTATGGTCGTATAGCTCAGTTGGTTAGAGCGCTTCTCTGATAAGGAAGAGGTCCATGGTTCAAGTCCATGTACGACCACCATCTTAATATACTTACTAGGATTAGTGAGTTTTTTGTTTACAAAAAAGAGGATTAATTATTTCTTGTATACTGGTAATTAAATAATATAATTAATTAATGTAATTTATTCTTATTATTCCATTATTATGCAATTATTTGAATCAATTAAACATTTGAATGAGTACAATCAAGAGTACTGGAAAGCTCGTGAACTCTATAAATTGCTGGAATATACGGAATATAATAAGTTTATACCTACTATCAATAGGGCAAAAATAGCATGCACCAATAGTGGGCAGGACGTCAATATGCATTTCGCTGATGTGAGCGAACCCCAAAAATCAAAAAATCAATATGGAGATATACAAGGACAAATGCTTGCTGATGTGCTTTTGTCTCGCTATGCTTGCTATCTTATTGCTATGGAAGCGGATAGTAGAAAAGAAATAGTGTCGCAGGCAAAAACATATTTTGCAATCCAATCTAGAAAACAAGAGATCTCCGAACAATACTTAGAAGATACAAAAAGAGTAGCTATAAGGGAACAACTCACGGAACATAATAAAGAGCTGGCTAAAACGGCTAAAAGGGCAGAGGTACGAAATTACGGAGAATTCACGGATTATGGATATATGGGACTTTATGGAATGAGAAATAAAGATATTCTGAAACATAAATGACTAGCTGAGCAGGAAAAACTTCTCGATCATATTAATAGTGAAGAACTTGCAGCCAATCTATTTCGTGCTACGCAAGCAGAAGCAAAAATAAAAAGAGAGCGTATAAGCTGACAAGACAAAGCAAGTAAAGCTCACTTGGAAATAGGGCAGGAGGTAAGAGCAATGATCAAAAAAATTGGTGGAACAATGCCAGAAGATCTTCCTAAATCAGATAATATCAAAGAAGCGAAAAAAAGAATTAAACAAAATAAATCTCTTGGAAATAAAAAATAATCTGATTATATATTTTTATTTTTTTTATCTTATTGTTATGAAAGGATACGTAGAGAATATCGAAAAACTAACATTGGGAAATAATAACTTTCGTGAAGTATTATTCACAAGTTTACACAGTCAATTAGTGGTAATGAGTCTTGAACCAAACGAAGAAATAGGTCTAGAAACACATCCCGACAATGACCAGTTCATTCGTTGTGAAAGCGGACAAGGAACCTGTATCATTGACGAACATGAATATGATATCCAAGATGGTTACGCAATGGTAATACCAGCAGGTGCCAAACACAACATTATTAACACCTCCTCAAATAAACAATTGAAACTCTATACTTTGTATTCACCTCCACATCATAAAGATGGGACTATACATGAAACTAAAGAAGAGGCTGAACAAAGTGAGGAAGAATTTGAAGGAAGAACTAGTAGTTTATAACTGAAATTAACCCACTATGATGGTGGGTTTTTTAGTTGTAAAATTAATTAATAAATTCATATAATTATAATTATTTAATCTAATTTTTATCACCATGTTAGAGAAAGATAAAATTATACTTGAAGATGCTATGTTGAATACAGCAGATGCATTATTTTCCCTTATTCCTGGTATTAATATTGCTTGGATGTTAAGTAAAGCACGATATTGAAGTGCTTTGAAACTTAGACAAAATAGGCTTAATGAATTTGTAGAATATATACAAAATAATTTAGGTTTATTTACTCAAGATATTTTAAACACAGAAGAATTTCAAGACTGATTCGTAATAATGCTTGAAGCTTATCTTAAAGAAAGAAATGAAGATAAAAGAATAATTATGCAAAAAATATTCTTATGATTTGGGACTAGTGATGATATTAAAAATTTTGAATTAGAAAGAATGATAAATACGGTAAATATTATATGAAGTCAATGACTGAAACTATTGAGCAAAATATCCATTGAACTTATGCCTTATCATATAGAGTATATAAAAAGAGAAATAATGCCACTTAATAACGAATATTCAGATGATCAACAATTAATAAATCTTTTAGTAAGGAGGTTTCCCTGAATTTGAGAAATGTTTAAGCAGGCAGATAAATTAAATGAATGGGAAGATGATGAATCACAAGCAGTCTTTGAGTTACAAGCAGTTTGAATGGTAAATTCAAGTCATTCGGGTAGTCTATGAGGAGGAGCGACGAATTATGATTTAACAAATTATGGATTTGATTTTATAGAATTTATAAAATAGTGTTTTCATTTTATCATACTCAACCCAGCTAGTCTACCAGTAGCCCAACTCGAAGTCAGATTATATCATCAGGTTATTCCATCTACATCCATAATTTCCCCACCAAAATAAAGTCCAGGGCAGAGCAGTGATTCCATGGTTTCAGGATTAATTTCGCTTGTTGGTACTCATCCCGAGGTTACGAATTCATCCCCGTTTCTTCTTCCTGTAATATGTAAGGGAATTCAGTTACCGAAAGTTTGTGCAATTATTTTGAATAATTCTTTCGTAA
>CAYVXG010000036.1:0-7856 GCA_964455295.1 uncultured Candidatus Peribacteria bacterium | reverse complement strand
TAATTCTATTTGCTACATTGTAGCCATTGTTGGTGAGTCTTGCTTTATTTCCATCCACTTTACATAACTCAGCCTCTTCATAGTTGTAAAGTTTTTGTTTTCGGTTATCTATAAGAATATCTGCATATTGACTACAATCTTCAATTCCTGAGCTTCTCATTCCAAGCATAAATTTCTCGAATGATTCCTCATAGGGAGTTATAATCTGAGTCTTTTTGGGATCAAGTGTATTGCCTTTGATGTATTCGTAAATGTTGGTAGTATTGGTATATCTGAGTGCTTCTATAATATTTGATTCTCACTCTTTAGATTCAAGTCCAAAGATTGTCCCATCAATATTTTTGAGAAAACCACTTGCACTTGCTCACAAGCCCAGGTAAGATTGCATAGTTCGATAGGTCATATTGTGTATGGATTGTTTTCCTGGTAATGCATAATTACTTACTTCATATCTATGGTAACCAGCAGATTGGACAATATCTGAAAGTACTGTATATTCAAAAATTACTTTTTCATCATCAGGATTGATACACTGTTTGAGTTTATCGCCTGGTCCGCTGAACAGCGGACTACTTTTTTGAATGCGTTCCAAGTTTGTATTATTTGGGATATTTTGATTTCATTCATCGGCAAGACCAGTCTGACTATGTCGTTTACTTCCAGGAAATAATTCAAGCATATAGATGCTGAAACTATCAGCCATCTGACTCCTTACAAAGTCTTCAAAAAATTCTAGTTTGCTTTCGTTCCAGCCGCGCCCTCATTGTTTAGCCTCTTCACTCAATGTTCAGAAACTTATAAAATCAAAGTTGTAACAAAGATGGGCAGTTTTTATTTTTTGTAAGGAACGAAGGTAGCCCTTGAGTTGATTGTAGTTATATTTTCTACCGCTCATTTCTAGGATTTCATCATCAAATGTCTGGAGACCAAATGAAAATCTAATTCTTGGAGCTTGAGAATATCTTTTTGAAATCTCTTCTATGAAAGCTAAAGTTTCTTCAAAAGGATCAGGATTGAGTTCGATTGTGATTTCCTCCAAAAATTCAGATCATCGTATCTTTATCAGATAATCTATAACTTTAAAGATTTCTTCTCCGCCTATAAGAAGGGGAGTTCCGCCACCAAAATAGATGGTTTTTATTTCCTGTTTCCCAAGCTTGGTATTCCAAAAATCGATTTGTTTATAGAGAGCTTGAGTATATTCTGAGATAAGATTTTTTTGAAAATTAGGGTGAGAAGTTTGTAAGACAAAAAAATTACAATAATCACATTTATAGTTGCAAAAAGGTATATGGATGTAGATACTTTGTCCGCTCATAAAATTAATTGATATAATTATTCATAAAATTAGTATTTTATTTTACGCTTTATTTAAAAAAATATCTATTCATAATAAATATTTTAGCTATAATAAAAAGATGATTATGAAAAAAATAATCTGACTACTATGTTTATGTCGAATACTCTGAATATGAAGTTTTGTTTTTGCTGAACAAGCAAGTTTTACTTCTTCAAATAGAACTGTTACTGTTGATCTTGATCTTTTCCAAAAAAATCGACTTGCTAAGGTGAATGGAGCTAGAGCTTCTGTTAAGCTTCCTGCTTACAAGGCTAATACTGGACTTGATATGTCTGCTCAAGCTTGGTCAAATACGAGCAAAGCAGCAGGATTAATTACTCATCAAAAGTATGGATCTAAACTTTATTACGATTATAAACTTATCCAAAAATATGTAGAGTCTATTGGAGTTAAATTTTCCAAGAAGTCTGGAACTAAAGTAGTGGAAAATATCGGACGAGGGTATGTGAAATGTCCCAAGGAAAACAAAAGTGATTGTACCTCACAAATTATTGCAGCCACTGAAGCAACTTGGAAACTGTTTATAGGAGAGAAAAAATATAATGGATCTCATTATCGTAGCATAGTGAGTAAACAATATACTGATGCATGATTTGGGGTAAGTATAGATCCGAAGACTGGAAAATATTTCTTGACTGCTTACTATTCAGTACCTACGACTAACTAATAACTAAAACAATTTGTCACAAACTCACTTTTAAAGTCGTATGCTTTGTATATGTTCCTCTTTTCTGTTTATTTATAAATTGTTCTCTTCTTATGAAATTTCTTAGTTCATTCCTAGTATTCTGTTTATTATTAACTTCAAGTACTTTTGCTAGTTCAGTTTCACCAGCTTCTCCACCAGATACGCCAGTCTCAAATAATAGCGGAATAATTGATGACTTATTAGTTAATGAATTTGAAAAACAATCAGAAACAGATTTGATTATCCAACTCAATGATGCAAAGAAGAGTCTTGCGCTCAAATCAGTAACAAGTTGTGAAAGTTTTGATACTATTCTTACAGACTGGATTAAGAAAAATAAAGATCAATTTACAAGTCCTTACCCTTTTGGGCATGGTCGTGGTGGAATTGCTATTGAAGAAGATATGGCTGTAAGTAATCCTGCTCCTACAAGTACAAAAGGAGAAGTTGCTAACCAAGCTAGTCCTGCTATGGATGTGGATTTTTCTTCTACTAATGTGCAAAAAGCAGGAATTGATGAACCAGATATTGTTAAGAACGATGGAAATTATATCTACTATGTAAACAATACTAAGAAATTATTATATATCGTGAAAGGTCCATATACAAATTCAAAAATTGATCTTACAGGACCAAATGTAGTAAAAATTATGAGACTTCCTAAATCTTTCAATGCTACTGACTTACTTATTAGTAACAATACTTTAGCATTGGTATCTACAAGATATACAGAAACTAATTTTGATGTGCGTACTTCTTTCTTTGATAAAAGTACCAAAACAAATGTGTATGTTTTGAACATTGCAAATAAATCAGAGCCAAAAATAATCAGATTATTTGATTTTCCTGGACAACTTCAAGATGCAAGACTCAATGATGGTAAACTCTATATTGTAAGTAATTTATACTTTAGTCGAGGACCAATCTACCGAGCTGTACAAGATAAGAAAGCAGTAGATACTATTCCTACTGTTTCCAATATTATTCCTAGTGGGATGGAAGCTATTATAAAATCTTCTGGAAAGATTGATAAGTATACTTCCACTCCTGGTTGTTCAAATTTACAATATATTCTTCCAGAAAAACTTGAGAACTTCAATCCTAATATTGCAATGGTGCATACTATAGATCTCAATTCTGAAACTCCTACACAAACCAATTTGTTTTATGGGAATGCAGGTCAAATTCATATGACTGATAAATCTTTATATACAGTAAGTTCTATATCCTTAAATAACTATAATTATAGTAGCTGTCCTCCAAATGCAAATTGTATTATGCCACTTATTTGGAGAGGAAATGTTGATGAATTTTCATTGATTCATAAATATAGTCTGATAAAAGGAAAACCAACTTACCAAAATTCTGCAGTTATAAAATGATCATTACTCAATCAATATAGTATGGATGAAAATGAAGCAGGAGAGTTTAGAATCCTTACAAGAACTTGGAACCCAGAACTTAGTACTCATCTTTGGAAATTTGATACTAATCTCAATTTACAAAGTCAATTGTTGGGAATAGAGCCTGGTGAAGAATTTAAATCTAGTAGGTTTATTGGAGATAAACTTTATCTAGTTACCTTCAAACAAATTGATCCATTATTTGTTATTGATTTGATAGGGAAACCAAAGATTTTAGGTGAGCTTAAAATTCCAGGATTTAGTCAATATCTTCATCCTTATTCTAGTATGAAAGGTGGTAAGCAATTACTCATTTGATTGGGTGTAGATACCATTGAAAAAGATGGTAGAACTACCACAAATGGAGTAAAACTTGATCTCTATGAAGTTGATTATAATATGGTAAAAAATAATGAGATTGGTATTAAACAATTATTTACTAAAACTTTAGGTGGAAAAAATAGTTATACAGAAGCGATTGATAATCCAAGAGTATTTGTTTGGAATGAGAAAACAAAACAACTCTTGTTACCAATTATTACGCAAAATGAAATTGAGAAGAAAGTATGTAATAAGGATTATTATGGTCAGGAATACTGCTATCCAAACTATACTTATGATACTACTTTTGCTGGTTTGAAAAAACTTTCACTAGATGTAACTTCAGGAATTAATGAGCTCAGTAGTAAAGATTATAAAACTCAGATTATTAATTACCTAAAATTAAATAATCAATATTATGGTAACGAACGAAATAATTATGGATTGGATCAATGGCAATATATGAATTTGGGTAATAGAGTAGGCTACTTTGGTGATGTAAGTTATTTTATTAATAATGCTTTTGTAGACTTTAGTACAAGTCAGGAAAATAAACTTGTAAACTTCTAAGATGTATGAGGTAATTGCTATAAGTATTATGCTTATTGTCAACCAAACTTAGTGAGTTTATCACCAATACAATTGAAACTTTAGAATTATTATATAATCTGAATTAAGTAAATCATTATTTTCTAATTATTCCATATGGAAACAATTTTAGCTATTGCTCAAGATACTACAACAATTCTTACACCTTTGTTTCTTATAATCTGTGTAATAGTAATGATACTAGTAGTAAAGTTATTGCTCACTGTTAACAAGACAGCGGGGGCGGTAAAAGAAACTACATTTATGGTAAATAATGTTCTTCAGAGTAGCTTTTCTTCTGTGTTGGGTATGGTAGTAGGATTATTCGATCATAAGAGGAAATAATTTCTTAATTTAAAAAAACAAAAAGACAGGGGATCGAACCCTGACTAATAGTTTCGGAAACTATTGTGCTAACCATTACACTATCTTTTTCCATATTCGAGTTCTCTATCTGTAGGGAGTATAATAAAATTTTATCAAAAAACTATAATAAAAACCTTCTATCATTGGAAGGTTTTTCTTTTATTGTTTTTCAATTATTTATATTGAAAGTGTACTTTTTGTGATGGTGAGGGTAAGCTGGATAATAGCAAGTGCTCCTAAACCTAATAACACTCCAAGTAATGCGTATATAACCATATTTTGAGCTTTTTTTTGTTTGTTTGAGTCTCCAAAGGCAAGTGCATATGAAATGCCTGCAAAGATAATAATAGATACAGAAATAGCAATCATTACTCTCAGTATCAATTTAGTGATTCTAATGTAGTAAGGTTCTTTGAGTTCTATACCAATCGCAGTAATGTTATAGTCTCATTTAAGGTCATTTTCACAATATGCTCTTAGATCATCCTGAGATATATTTTTTTTTATATATTTACCTCCATCCGCAGGTTTTTCGAAACATCCTTTTCCTAATCCTGCTCCATTACCTGGGGATATTTCTACATTCCAATCAAATCAAAGTTTTTCTTCACAGTATCTTCTTCTCAGATCCACACTATCTTCTTTTCCTCCAATAAAACATCCTTTCCCAAAATTATCATTCAATGAAATATCAACTGTGGGATTAAATACCTGTCCTCCTACTGCTTCTTTATCGTTACCTGGATTGATAATATAATCATATTTTTTAGCTTCATCAAATGCTTTATTGAGTAAATCATTGTTTGCATGCGTAGTACTAGTACTAAAAAAAGCCAGGAGACTCAAAAGTCCCAACAGGCTTCCTACAATTAATTGAGTGAAATTATATTTCATGTCTTAATTATTATAAATTTTTTTACTAACTTAATCCTGATAATAAAGCATCGGCTTGTGCGCTTTCCTCACTAGCTTTTGCTTTTTCTTCTTTTTCAAGTTCTGTGGTTTCCATTTGTTGATTAAGTTGTTGTCGTTTCATAAGATATTTCTTTTTAATTTCTACTTTCTTTTCGTCGTAATTTTGTTGAATTTCTTGTAATTTAGCTTTTTCTTTCATCATAATATCATTGAGTCTCGCTATTTGTTCATCATTCATTAATGGCAATAAACTAAACCATGACTGTTTTTCTTGAGGAGTGTCAATACTCTTAGAATTAAGTATTAATTCCACAAGTTCTTTCATATTTTGTATAAAATTTACTGGAATATCGTATTGTCACGCAATATCCCAAAGACTTTCTGAAAGATATTTTTTAATAAAATCAAGTTGTTGTGTAGTTGCTGACATTTTCTTTGGATGAAAGTTTAAATAACTATCTATTGAGGGAGTTAATAATTGTTTTATTACGCTCCCAAAACTTTTTTTGATGTTCACTCTCCATTATATCCAAAACTGTTTCTGTGTCAAATTTTTCCGCTTTTATGATTTGTGGATCTCCACTTTTGAGAATACTGTTAGGATTAGGATCTTGAATAAGATACCAAATATAGTTTTTATGAACTTTATGATTTATCGAATATGCTACGTATTCACCCAATTTTTGTATCAATTTGAGATTTTCTTTTTCTAGTCCTGTTTCTTCTTGTATTTCTCTTCGCATACACTCTTCTTCAGTTTCATTATTCTCTAATCATCCTTTAGGAAATCCTCGAAAACCTTCTCTAGTTTCTACCATAATGACTTCATTATTACTATTGACTATAACAGCTCCCACAGTCGTTCCTCAGATTATTTTCGTTTCCGAAATTTCATTTAACAAATTTTCAGCTTGAATATCATCTTTGAGTATTTTACTACTATATTTTTTATCAATTTCCTGGAGCTTCTGTCAAGCTTGTTTTATAGCTTTTTTTTGTTTGCGCAAAAGCCAAGCAGGTGTTGATCCGCTACTATATCCTCCACTAAAATTAGCCATTCAATCATTCATGTATTTTGTTTAATACGAGGTGAATCAAAGGTTTAATGATCTTTCCTGTTTCGTCTACTTTTACAGGTACTAAGTTTCTGAGAAAGACTGGTACTTTATTGTTGATTAAGTACTTATTTATCGATTTTCCATTGTAATAATCAAGTGCTAAGTCAATCATCCTGATATTTGCTTTATCTTCTAGATCTGATTGTAACCAAAACTTCAGTACTTGTCCAATATCCTGTTTTTTATTTTCCAAAACTAGATAAAATCGATCGTGTGAACTATATAATTTCCACTTTCAAATTATTTTATATCCTGATCTGGAGTGGTGGATAAAACGCAGAAGTTCTTTGAGGCGAGCAGTAGTAGTATTTCCATATTCACCAATAGCTTTGAGTAATTCTACAAGATCATCTTCAAAAAATCCATTTCCGAGTTGATAGAGATATTGAAATCCAAAGAAAGGTGGAAAATCAATTTTCTTGCAATAGATATTAAGAGTTTTTGATCGAGTATAAAACATTTCATACCACCATTGAAGATGTTTTCGAAACTCTACATTTGGAACTTGGAAGAGTTTATAACACACATATTGTTCTTGCTCAGGAATAAGGGAACTGTGCATATCTAATCGCTTCTTGAGAGTAGATTTATCTCCATATTCCAAAGGTTTAATGATTTCTGCTCTGATTTTATTCCTTTTGGAAACATTAGGATCCGCATTAGAGACATCAGTAAAATACTGTAAATTATTTGCTTCACAGTACCTCATAATATAATGCTTAGGAAAACTCAACAATGGTCTCAAAATAACATAATGACTCTCGAGAAGATATTCTTTGTGATCAATTTCTTGCATATTTCCGATACCATTTGCTCCTGCGCCACGTTCAATATTCATCAATGTAGTTTCCAGCCTATCACTTAAGTTATGTCCCAAAATGAGAGTGCTAGTATTTTTATCTGCTAAACATTGCTTGAAAAACTCATGTCTTTCTTTTCTGTAATCTGCTTCTTTTTTACTTTTTTGTGAATATTCTCCCATTATGCTATTCTTATAATTATTTTTTATAAAATCTGCTTCACTAGAAGATTCTTTACGTGATTTGTGATCAAAATGAGCTAAAAAAATCTGATCTGTATCCCGAAATTGTGATTGA
>CAYVXG010000035.1:0-7905 GCA_964455295.1 uncultured Candidatus Peribacteria bacterium | reverse complement strand
GCGAGTTCGTATTTAAAACCCTCTTCTTTACAAATATATTCAAGCCTTTGAACGATTCCTTTGAGAGTAATGCGCTTAAAATTAAAGACCTGACAACGTGAAGCAATGGTATCTGGAACCTTATGTAATTCTGTGGTAGCAAGGATAAATACCAGATAAGAAGGTGGTTCCTCCATGATCTTTAGTAAGGAATTGAAAGCTCCTGTACTCAGCATATGAACCTCGTCAATGATGTAGACTTTCTTTTTGAGTTGCAAAGGCGGATACATTGCCTTTCAGATTATTTCTTCTCTAATATTATCTACTCAGGTATGACTAGCCGCATCCATTTCGATAATATCCAAGGATTTACCATCCGAAATAAGCTTGCAGTTTTCACATTTATTACAAGGATTCCCATCTTTCATATCCAGACAATTGAGGGCTTTTGCCAAAATTCTTGCAATACTTGTTTTTCCTATTCCTCTTGATCCATAAAATAAATAATTTGAAAAACTTTCCCCACTGTGGGACTTGAGAACCTGTTGTTTAAGGATATTTTTCGTATAATCTTGTTCTACAATCTCATCAAAGGTTGAAGAACGATATTTCAAATATAAAGACATTGATACTATTCAATAAAACTAAATCAGTATTTTTATTTTTTGGATCTTTTCCTATTTACTCATGAAAATAATATCATCCATCGTACCTAAATCAATGATTTTATTATTTCCAATAACGCTTCCAGATCAGCTTATTAGCCTATATTTATTGATTTGTTCAATCATATTTTTTCTTGCATCAAAGTACAGCGAAACTCAATCTTTAGTTTTTAACAAAATCTTATTTCCTCATGGTATAAATTGTAATAATTCATAATCAGAAATATTTTCGTGGATGAGACTAATTTGTCTGACAAATGCATCACTACGGATTCAGAAAAACAAAGAATCTAAAGACCCTGTGGAAGAAATTCTACTTCCAATAATCTCCACAACTGGTATTCTTGTTCCTGTCGTATTCAAAGTCCCCTTAACAGGAAGTAATCTACTACCTGCAATAGCTAATAATCAATTATCAATAGATAAGTATACTTCCGGTCTTCTTCCTATCACCTTTATATCAAGAGTGTTTTTCTCTCTACTAAATTGAATCTTTTCTATCCAGGGAAACTTTTGTAAATAATAGTTACGAAATTTGATCTCATACCAAGAAAGGAGAACCCTATTCATATTAAAATAGTCTTTTGCTAGATACTTTTGCATAGAGTTAGGATATTCTAGAGAGGCACGATCAAGACTCACATTGACTGTAGAAATACGGAAATTGGAACTTTGTAGAATCGCGAATGCTCCGTATACTACAAAGACAATAGTTAATATACTTATCAACGAAATAAGTATAGACTTAGTATGTTTACTAAAAAAATTCGAAAATGCTGAGACTCTCTTTTTGAATCTCCATTTAACTAATTGAGATGGTGATTGATATCTTGAAATAATGAAAGATCTAATGAAATAAATTATTTTAGCTAGCTAAGTTAGAAGAGATTTACTACTAATCTTACTAAGACATAGGAGAAAATAGCAATAAAAATTCCTATAATTGCTCCCGTAAGACTTTCATTTGCTTTCTTAAGTTTATCTTTATCTCATTGAGCCATTATAATTTTGAATCCAGAATACAGTACCACCGCTAAACAAATAACTCCAATACTAAACCAAAGATACTGATTGATTTGTTGCACAAGCTTAATGATACTATCACTATCTCATTCAATAGTAGTAGTAGGAATATTGCCATCTCTTACTATTACATCATCTCCTGGAACATCCACAGTAATCGCCTGTGCATATCCAAGCGTACTTGTCAAAGCGCCTACAATTCAGAATATTAAAAACTTCTTTATGAACTTAGCCATCGGCACTAGTGATACAAAAATATAAATCTGCTGACTTCAACTTCAATTCGTTTCCTTAAAGGAAGGAATAAGAAAGATAAATCAATAGCATTTTTCTTATAAACATATCCATTTTCACCACCCTTTCAAGCGGAAAAATGCTTGTATTTACAGTCAATTTTAGTACAAACACTCAACACAATCTATATCTCCTCTTTCAAATTTCTTATTTATATTATTTTCACTCTAGACCTATGATGTCCTATCTTATCATCAATAAAAAAAATATGTTTTCTAAGTTTGAATTCATAGCTTGATTAGTTGAAAAAGGAGAAGTAATCTTTCATTACGAAGAAAGAAAGCCAAGAGTAAAGAAAACAGACGATCTTGAGGAATTTGATTTTGGAAGCAAAGCTAATCCACTTCTTGAAAAAAAAGTATACAAAACGAGAGCAGGTTTCAGACCTAAAAGCTATGGGAAGAAAGAAGAAGGATATGCTGATTCTAGAACTCCAGCTTACAAAAGAGCCAAATTTTCTGGTAAAATAGGAGGAGGATCTACAAACAAAAAAGGAAACTCGGGAATGGGATACAAAACAGGAAGAAAGAAATAATAAACAGAATGATATCAATTTAATTTCAATAAATCTGATCATAAATGTCTCATAAAAATTCACTCGATACTATCGTAGCGCGAGCTAAAAGAAAAGGTTTTGTATATCCCAATAGTGAGATCTATGGAGGACTTGCAAATGCTTGGGATTACGGACCTTACGGATCTTTACTCAAGAAAAATATTTCTGATTTGTGGATTAAATATTTCGTAACCAATAGAGATGATATGGTTTTGATGGATACCGCAATTATTGCCAATCCTCAAACCTGGGTAGCAAGTGGACATGCTGGAGCTTTTGGTGATGCATTAATTGACGACAAAGCTACGAGACAAAGATTTAGAGCGGACAAGTTATTGGAAGATTGGATAGCTAAGAAGAATATTAATACAAGTTATCTTGCTAAATATGGAGTAAATAATCTGATTCCAGAATCTCGAGGTAATGAAAAAATGACTGAAGTCATCAAAGCTGAAATCCCAAACAACCCTGAAACTAAAAAACCTGCTGATTGGACGGAAGCAAGACAATTCAATCTTATGCTCCAAACTCAACTCGGAGTAATTGAAGATGCAAGTGCTAAAGCCTACCTCAGACCTGAAACTTGTCAAAGTTTGTTTACAAACTTCAAAAACCTTATAGATACTACGCGTGTAAGATTACCACTGGGTATGGCACAAGTTGGTAAAGCATTTCGTAATGAAATCACCCCAGGACAGTTCTTGTATAGAACAAGAGAATTTGAACAAATGGAAATAGAATACTTCGTACCAAACAATCTTGAAGAATCTCAGAAATATTTTGAAATGTGGAAAGAACTCAGTATGAAATTCTGGCAAGAACAAATGCAAATTCTGCCAGAAAATCTCAGATTCCGCGAACACGAAAAAGATGAACTTTCATTTTATTCTGCTGGTACTTTTGATGTAGAATACAATTATCCACGAGGATGGGGTGAACTCCAAGGAATTGCGAACAGAACAGATTATGATCTCAAACAACATCAAGAAGTATCTGGTAAAGATATGCAATATACAGATCCAAAATCTGGAGCAAGATATATTCCTTACGTAATTGAACCTTCATTTGGTCTGAGCCGTACTGTTATGGCTGTAATGATGGACTGTTACCATGAAGATATTATCACGAAAGAAGATGGAAGTACAGATACAAGAATTGTTATCAAGTTCCCATTTGCCTTAGCTCCCGTTAAGTTTGCTGTACTCCCCTTGATTGAAAAAAATGAAGATATGGTAGAACTTGCTAAAAAGCTTACTCATACTCTCAAGATGAGTGGTTTTACTACAGAATGTGATATGAGCTGAAATATCGGTAAAAGATACCGTAGACAAGATGAGATTGGGACACCTTTCTGTGTCTGTATAGACCATCAAAGTATTGAAGATGGAACAGTGACCATCAGAGATCGTGATACTATGGAACAAGTGAGAGTTCATTGGGAAGAGGTTAAAAACCACACGAAAACTATATAACGTCACTATAATCAGATTATAAAAAAGAATTATTTCACAAAATCGTTAGTCAATCGTATAGCATAATAATACAATATCATTATTACATTGTAAAATTATCTTATGAAAAAAATTTCTCAACTCTTGCTTCTAGGAGCGATCATTTTTTGCGTAGGAATAACTAAAACTCACGCAAATGATAATCCTACTATATGTACTCAACAGTATGAGCCTGTATGTGGCAAGGTCAATGTAGCTTGCTTCACCACCCCATGTGAGCCTCAATACGAAACATTTGGTAACGCATGTATGGCAGCAGGAGCAGGAGCAACAGATATCACCCCAGGAGAATGTCCACCAACTAATACGACTACCCCAGATGATGATGTCATCTTTATTGATTCAATGGTGGCTACGATAGAAGACAAAGTATCTTGGGCATACAATCGTGGTATAACAGCTTTCAATACTGTCACAGAATTTAGTCCTGATAACTTAGTAACCAGAGAACAAGCCAGTAAGATGGTAATCAATTTTGCAAAAAGCTTCATGAAACCAGAAATATTTTCTACTATCAGAAACTATAATTGCGATTTTACAGATGGAAACACTTTTGATCTTACCTTAGCGCCTTATATAAAACTAGCATGTGAGCAAAATATGTTTAGAGGGATAAGTGAAAAAGATGGTTTATTGTTTTATCCTCATAATAATATCACCAAAGCACAAACATTGGCTGTACTGATAAGAATGACCGAAGGCGTATTACCTGAAACCACTACTCCTTGGTACCAACACTATTTAGTACACGCAAAACTCATGACTGATTCTTATATCAATGATAGCAAGGGGGATTTTGAAACTAAAATAAGCAGAGGGGAATTATTGGATCGAATGTACGCTCTCTACCAATATCAGATGTGGATTCAAGATTCAAACTTTAATTAGGAAATATAGGCTTACAGATTGAAATTTCAATCAAAAATATTATTATAAGCGACACTATTTATTCATAATAGTGTTTTGAAACAAATATAGATAGATTCTATGTATATCCGATTCGGAGAGTGATATCTTGGCAACAGAAAATATCAAGTTCTTTAAAATTATTATTAAAAATTAAATTTTAACTTTATGAAAAAGTTTATTTATGTTTTATCAATTTTATTAATTAGTGCTTTTTCTTTATTTTTATCTAGTTGCGATAAAGATCAGACGCTTATAAAGGAAACTGAGGTAGTTAATAAAGTCACCACTCCTTTATCGAATAATTTAAATCCTGCTCAGATCGAATTTCAAAAAATAGTAGATCAACTCTATACTTATCGTGGAGATGTTACAAAAAATTTTGATAAAAAAGACTCTTATGTCCTTCCTAATGTTTTTGCAAATGAGGGAATAAAAAATCTTTGGAAAAGGATGGTAGCAGAAAGAGCTAGAAATAGCGATTACAGATGGGATCCATACCCACATACTGCTAGTATACTTTGGGGATCGGGTAAACAATTTGGGGATCTTTTTGTTGTTCCTGTATCTATAGATTTAAAACCTATGGTATTGGACAAATTAGATGAAAATAGAAAACCCATTGGTCAAAATACTTATTACAAGGAGAAAAGTGACGAATTTAGTTATTTTACTATCAAGCTAAATAGTTCTGGTATTTATAATATTTTAAATATCAATGGAGAGACTATGGGGACTGCTAAGTTAGAAGATTTTTCCAAAGAATACACAGAAAAGGATTGGAATGATTTTATGGTATTAATTCAGGAACAAATAAAAATTGATCCTGCCCTTAAATATCATGAAGAATATATTAAAGGAAATTTATCACCTGATGAATTTCATAATTACATATATTCTTCTCCAAAAGATGTAGGAAGTGGAAATCAAGATCTTGAGCTTAGAGGAACTTATAATCGCGGTAACGCAACTTCTTATGCTTATAGTTATGCAAATAGTTATAATAGTAGCTACAAAAGTTTTGGCAATGATTGTGCTAATTTTGTTTCTCAATGTATAAGAAATGGAGGATTTGTGTTAGATTACACTCCTAACAATACTACTTCATGCAATGCGTGGTGGTATAGTACAAATGGAGCAGGCACAGGGGATGATACTAATTCTCAAACCTGGTCTACTGCAAATGGATTACGTAATTACTTACAATCTTGTCAAAGCTACGCAAATATAGTAAGCGGAAGTAGTGGTTATTACTCCACAGGAGTAGAATATGGAGATGTTATGTTTATAGATTTTGGAAGTGGGTTTGATGGTGTCATCGATCATACATTAATAATCTATCAAATAGCAGCTTATATACCTCCAGGTGGTTCTATATGTTATTATATACCTACAGTATGTGCTCACACAGAAAACAGAAGAGACTATGGTTTATGGAATTTTGGATACACATATCTAATTACTACTCATCATTCTCATTTTGGACACATTACCAGCACTAATTGATATTATTTTTTATAATTATTTTAAAAAAACAACTTACTTACTAGCACAGAAAATCTGTGCTAGTTTTTTTTATTCTTACTGCTCTCCTCTACCCAGTGAGCATATTCATCATTCACCATTTTCTTTTCTACTAATATTTCTGGTATTTCATAAGGATGTTGATTTTTAATCAATCATAGGACTATTTCACTATTACTTTCTAGTAACTTACAAGTTACGAGTTTTTCTTGTTTCTTAGTCAGCTTTCCTTCTCGCATGTAGTAACTATGAACATAGTTGGTAACTTGAATGCAGGCAACCTTTCATGATTGTACTAAACTTTGTACAAGCTTTTTGAGTTTACGTCCATCGTTGGGATAGGAAAAAGTAATGAGGCAAATTTCTTTCATAGTAAGAATTTTATAAACTGAATTAGTGTGAGTGGAGAGTAACTGTATTTTCAAATAATTGATATACGCAGAGTGGTCCTACTCCCCCAGGAACTGGAGAAATAGCTTTTACTGAGTCTTTAATCTCTAGGAAGTTGGCATCACCAGCAGCTTTACCGTCCGTATCAAAAGCATATCCTACATCAATGATTACTTGATTACCACTCTCAGATATACAATCCTCATCAATAAGATTTAATACACCCGTAGAGGAGATAATATAGTCTGATCCTTTGCAGATTTTTTTCATGATTTCATGATTTCCATCAATTCCAAATGAATGTACTTGAGCTCCTTGATTGATACAATATAATGCCATTGGTTTTCCGATAAGATTTGATTGACCAATAATACTCACCTGCTTACCTTTTAAGGTATTCAGATTATAAAAATGTAATAAAGAAATCGTAGCAGATACAGCAGCAGGATACACTACATCTTTTCTTCCTACGCTAATTTTCCCCACCATCATGCTAGTCATACAATCTATATCTTTACTAGCAGATATAAGATCACACAACTCTTGTTGGAATGGTTGTAGGTATTTGGGAAGGGGTAATTGGATGATTATTCCAAGGCAGCTTTTATCATCATTGAGAGTAAAAATAGTATTTTTGATATCTTGAATAAGTTCTGTTCATTCTACAGGCGTAAAATCTTCATCAGTAAAAACTTTTACCTCACATCCTACTTCTTTACCAAATTTTATTTTATTCCTAATATATACCTTTGATCCTGGATTATCTCCAAAGAATAAAATGGCAATATAAGGAGATTTTTGTTTACTGAAAAAGTCTTTGAGAGCTTGAGTTTTTTCTTCAATAAGGGGTTTACTATAAAGTATCATAAGCGAAAAGCGTGAAACAATCAGATTATAAATTAGTATTCATAAAATATAATAATTTGCCCACTAATTACAAAAGAATAAGCTTAGCTAAATCCTAAGAACTAGGAGCTTCTACCGTAAGACTAATCTCAGCTACAGTAGTAGCTCCTTTCGTAATAGTATAGATCACTTTTCCATTCTCAAAACGATA
>CAYVXG010000034.1:5786-8329 GCA_964455295.1 uncultured Candidatus Peribacteria bacterium | reverse complement strand
CTACTATTGATACCTGCCTTACTATGCAACAAGAAAATACACTACAAGCATGTAAAAATCTCATCAGTCTGGAATCCTCTGGAAGCTCACTCAGTGACGCTCTACTCTTATCACTCGCATCCGAAAGCCAAAAATCCACTACTAAAATTATTCTTACAGATGGAGGAATTAATACT
This sequence comes from uncultured Candidatus Peribacteria bacterium, assembly GCA_964455295.1. Classification (GTDB taxonomy): domain Bacteria; phylum Patescibacteriota; class Gracilibacteria; order Absconditabacterales; family Absconditicoccaceae; genus CALMFT01. The sequence goes on along the minus strand of CAYVXG010000034.1, from coordinate 8,153 downwards.
GGGATAGTGCTTGATCAAGTCATAACACCAGAAAATGAAAATCAGATTATATGGATTGATATTTTCGCTTCATCAGGAAATGTTATTATTAACTGAGAAATTGTAGGTCAACAAAAGGAACTACAAAAACTCCCTGTATTAAGTAATTATATAAGCTTACAAGAGTATACTAATCTCAATGAGACCATTGAAAATATAAAAAAAGCTGTTATAAAACAGCATTCTGCAATTGATATAAATCAAATATTGATAGTCTTAGATATCATTTTAATCCTCTATATAAGCAATTATAGCTTAAAACAAAGAAAATACTAGTGTGTTTTCAAACTTTTCATAATCTTAGATCTTACCCACCCTGATTGCATCACTTCTACAAAATCAGTACTTCCGCTGGGTAATATAATCATTCTATATCCATCAGGATCCATCTTGAGTCTTGTTTCCCAACATACTCTTCTTCCTTTTGTAAACCAATGATATTCTCTCCCTTTGGGATTAACCGCAGTTCCTACTACTCCCAAATCTTTAGCTTCTTGTAATCCTAAATTTCTTTTAGGATATTCAAAACGTTTAAAGCCCTTTGATCTTTTGGCTTGTTTAGCTTGTTGGGCTTTTTTTGAAGCTATTCCTTGTTTATTAGTTCTAGACATTCGTATGAATTTAGAAAGAAAATATTAGTTTATAGCAACTATTTTTACATCAAATCTACCTCTCTCTGCTCTTACCTTACATACATCCCCCACTTTCTTACCTTCAATAGCAAGACCTACAGGAGAATCAAATGAGATATGTTTAAGATCTTCTTCATAAGTAATTTCTGCTGATCCAATTACAGTAACTACTACCGTCTCGTTTCGTTCAGGGATTTCAAGAGTAACTACACTTCCATACTGAACAGTATCACCTTTTTTGATAGTTTCTACAATTAAACTATTGAGAACAATTTCTTTCAATTCAGCGATTCTCACATCCAACATTTGTTTTTCATTGAGAGCAGACTGATATTCAGCGTTCTCTGAAAGATCTCCAAATTCCCTCGCTTCTTTAATTCTATTATTTACCATAGGAATTTCATAATCTTCAAGTCTTTTTAATTCTTCAAGAAGCTTATTATATCCCGCTTGTGAAATTTCTTTTTTCTTGGTTTCAATAACTACTTCCTCATCATCATCTGCAGGAATAACATCATTATTATTATCAAAGTCAAAATAGTTGATTTTTTCTTCCCCAGTTACATTCTTAGTTTCTGGAGTTGGCTTTGAAGTTGTTACTTTTTTAGTAGTTTTATCCTTAGCGGGAGCTTTTTTTGCTTCTTCTTTTTTTGCTACTGGAGCTTTTTTAGTTGTTGCCATATCAAAATCAAATTTAAATTAATTAAAAGAATAGACTTAAGAAAAAATAATATAATAATCTGACTGAAGAATAAATACTAGAGCTGATCCATAAGATTTCCAAGTTTATCACTTCTTTCTGCTTGCTCTTTTTCTTGTTCTTTTTTGGTACTAAGATGATCAATTCTCAATTTCCATTGTCTAAGTTTATAATCTCTTTGAGCAAGGATTTCTTCTTTTTCTTGCTCATTCTCATGGATATGATTTTGAAGATTCATTTGTTCTTCACAATAGATTTTGAAAAGTCTATCTATTTGGTATCCAAAGAGTTCAGATACTTTCTTAGCGATAACTTGACCCCCATTTTCTACACTAATAATATATTCTGCTTCTGTATTTTCTTCATTCCAATTCAGTCCAACTTCGCTACTAAAAGAAGCTGCAGACAGTTGACATAACAGACCCCAATCAAAATCATCCTTTGATGCAAAAGGAACTATATACTCTACTACAGGGAAATTACTTACATATTCTTTGTATCGCTTCTGATCTTGCACCGACCCAGAAATTGGTCAAAAGTTTTTCTCATATTTCTCTATAACTTCTCTTTTTTCACTATTTTCATGATTTCTTAGTTCTTCTAAGAGGAGATTAAAATCAAATAGAAACATAATAAGAAATTAGTTATAAAAAATTAAAATACCACAAAAAATTGTACTAAACTTAAAATTGAAATGCAGTGCTAAACAAAATGATGTTTAACTTTAACTATTCACGGATTGAGAAATATGACCTCTGGAATTGGTGAAACCAGATATCAGCGTAATAGATAATGATAATTTCCCATAATTCAATGGATTTTTTCTCTTTTGTAAAGAAAAGATAATAAGGAAAGAATTTTACGATGATTTTAAGCTTGGATGTTTCTCAATTAAATTATTGAGTACTTCTTTAAAGGGTTTTCCAGCCTGAAGTTGAGGATAAATATAGTCAATGTATTTACGTGCAGCTCTAAGATTTCTTTTAAAATTAAGTA
>CAYVXG010000034.1:0-5686 GCA_964455295.1 uncultured Candidatus Peribacteria bacterium | reverse complement strand
TATCCAAAAGATCTTGAAATAATTTTCCAAGCTTCTTATGCGAAGTAACATCAGATCATAAATATTTTTTTATCTTCTGAGCAAATTCATCATGCTTATTATCCTCGATATAGTCGTAAATGGTCTTAAAATGAGGCATTCCGAGTTTATTTCTCATTTCACGCACTGAGACACTTTGCATATGAATAATTCCTGCTCCACCATCTGTTTCATTTACAGAAGCAGGATCTCCATAACCCTCTAGCATCCCTAAAGCAAGAAGATAATTCTTTGGTATAGGAGTTTCCCCTCCATTGATTTCATTTTCTCTCAATATTTTATAGTACCTAAAGACTCTCAAAAAAGCCCCTAGAGTTGATTTTCTCTTTATGCCTAGAGATTGCAACTTTATAGTTCTGAGATAGTTTGCAAATTGTATAAGTTCTTCTCTTGCTCCAGGAATAATTTCTTTACTGCTTATTTTGATAGTTCCTGTAGCATTCTCTCCATCTTTTCATTCTTCGATCAATTCCTTACCCGACTCTTCGTTAAGCAAAGCATCTTTGAGCTGGCTCATTACTCCCAACCCTAGTGCTCCACCTGCTGTGACCTTAAGAAGCTTGTTAAGAAAATTTCTCCTTGAGTGGATAGCTTTATCTTGCCCGTGAGAAGTATTGTTCATCATAGTAAGAGAATAAATTAAATATAATCTGAATATAATCTGATTTATTTTCCTCCACTAAACAATCTTGAAGGTATTTTTAGAAAGAAGCTTAAGAATTTTATATTCTGCTTGAGATTTAGCCAGATGACCTGGAACTTTTCCATTTGGATCAAAAGTAAAGTATATTTTTAAAGTTATCTTTTTATCATCAAAGGATTCGATCAGCACATCTGTTAATTCCTTGTGACTTAGAAAATCGAGAGAATTAATTTCATCTTTGATAGCTTGTATAGTTTTATCAATATCAGAGCCAATAGAGACATTTGTCGTAAAGTCCATTCTGATTATATCTTCATTAGTATAGGTTTTTACCTTACTTTGCATAAACTGCGTATTGGGAATAACCACCCTACGCAAATCAAAAGTCTTAATAATGATGTATCTAATAGTAATTTCATCAATTTTTCCAAAAATTCCTCCTCCTGGTGATTGTTTATCTTGAATTTCTATAATATCACCAATTTTGTAATCTTTGGTAGAAAAAATAAATACTCCAGCAATAAGATTACTTAGTATTTCTTTGGAAGCAAATCAGATACCAATCGAAAGACCACCAAGAATCAATGAAATATCAATTCAGACTATTTTAAATCCTAAGTAAACACTGAAAGTAGCCATCGCATAGAAGATTAAATCTCCCACTAATTGACCTATTTTATTGATACTATCTGCATCTTTATCATGAAAACTATTCTTAATTTTATTTGCGACGAAGTTCGCAATGATTTTAGAAAGCCAAATAAGGAATCCAGCTACTACAATAGCTAATAATACTGACAAAAGTTTAGTAATAAAAGGATTATTTACAAGGAATCCTGCTGTATCTCCAGCAGCATCAAGAGTATTGGATACATTTTTTGAAGTAGAAACCCCTAAGAATGAATTAGATGTCGAACTTTTAGCCAGAAGTAATGATAGATTCTGAAGCATTTATAAACTTTTAAATAATTAAAAGGTAATCAGAAGTAAAATATGACTATATTATAGTCATTAAGTTGCATTCTGTCAAATTCTGATTATATTTTTTGCTCAGCAATTCTTGCAAAACACCATATAATAGTAATATAATACAAGTACTTCAAATTGGTTCCAAAATTTCAAAAATTTATATCTAGGATCACAGATTGAAAAATTTTAATAACATCATTTTTGATACAGATTATACGCTATTTATAGTAGGCGGTGGATTTCCTAAAATTGAAGCTAGTACGCTAGAAGTTAAAAAAAAACAAGCCCTAATATCACCACCTGAAGAAGCAAAATGATTTTTAAATAAAATTTTAAGTTTTCTAGTGCCAGGAAAAGTTTCCACAACTCCTTCCAACACTAAAAAATGAGATAAACAAGAAAATGGCACACTGAATGGTACACTCAAAGAAAAAGTTCAAAAATTATTAGAATTGAGTGATGAACAATATTCTGATAAATTACTGGATAGTGAATTGAGAGGATTTTTGTATGATGTAGAAAAAGAGTTCCTTTCTGCAACAGTGAATTATAAAACCCATATTTCTCCTTCTTATTGGGAAGTAAAACCTTCTTCTTTTAACATTTCTGGAATATATGGTAAAACCTATTATCTCAATAGTTTTCCATCCTATATAGATTTCTTATGGACAAGAGACATACTCAATTTTTATGGTAAATGGGATATGAGTTTTTTCATCTATCCAGCTGATGATAGCGCTATTCAGAGCATGCTCAAAAGAAGGACAACTCAACTCAAAGCAGAAATGTCTGAACTTGTCCAAAAAGGTATTACTATGGACACTGATCTTCAAGTAGAATATAATGATGTGGAAAACATTAGACAACAACTTGCCACTAAAGAAGAAAGATACTTTGAATTATCTTCCTATATTACCATCTACAATAACGATTACGAAAAACTTGCAGAAGATAGCAAGAGACTGGAGCAAAAAATGGGAGGTTTTGGAATAGGAGTCAAACCTACCACTCAAAGAATGGATGAAGGAATGACCTCCAATTTACCTATTATGCTTGATGATTTAGGGATATATAGATCAGCCGTAACTGGATCACTAACAGGTAGTTTCCCATTTGTAAGTAGTGATTTGGTAGATAGTACAGGTATTTTATATGGAGCAAATTTACACACAGGGGGTCTTGTTATTTTTGATAGATTTGGTGGATGATTACCAAACCACAATGCTGTAGTACTTGCAACTTCTGGTGCAGGAAAATCCTTTGCTGTAAAACTAGAAATACTCAGATATTTACTTGAAGGAGTAGATATTATCGTAATTGACCCTGAAAATGAATACAAACCACTTGTAGAAAATGTAGGAGGAACCTATATTAACATAGCCATCAACAGCGATCAGTTTATTAATCCTTTTGATATGCCACCAAAAGTTGAAGATGTGGAATATGGAAAAGGTGACTTATTGAGATCTCAAATACTCTGATTAATTGGGCTTATTGATGTACTTGTAGGAGGACTTAGTCCTGAAGAAGAAGCGCTCATTGACAAGGCACTTCAATCTACCTATGCCCTCAAGGGAATAACCTTTGATATTGATGATTACTCTGGGAAAACGGTACCTTTGATGCAAGATCTACTTGCAGTACTGGAAGGGATGAAATGATCTGATCTCCTCGCACTCAAAATTTCTAAATATGTAACTGGTACTTTTGCAAAACTTTTCAACAACCCTACCAACGTGGATCTTACTGCTGGTCTGACAGTATTCAGCATTAGAGATATTGAAGATAGTCTGAAAACTCCTGCGATGTACAATGTACTCAATTACATTTGGACGAAAGTAAGAAGTAATAAGACTAAGAGATTACTTATTATTGATGAAGCCTGGATCATGCTTCAAAAGGATATTTCCGCAAACTTCTTATTTGGACTTATCAAAAGAGCCAGAAAATATAAGCTTGGAGTTACCACTATTACTCAAGATGTGGATGACTTTATCAAATCAGATTACGGTAAGCCTATCGTTACTAACTCATCATTACAACTCTTACTTAGACAATCCACAGCCTCTATTCAAGGACTAGAAAAAGTATTCTGATTATCAGAAGCAGAGAAACAAAAACTTGTATCTTCTGGTATTGGAGAAGGAATTATGATGGCTGGAAACCAGCATGTAGCCGTAAAGATTCTTCCAAGTCAGTTTGAAAAAGATTTTTTAGATGGACTGGGAGGGAAGAGTTAATTTTTTTAAAAGTAAATTCTATAATATGTGGTGGAAGTCTGTAACAATTAAGGCAGCTATAATTAATTCATCACGGGAATTATAACCGCGGTTTTAACAACTATTTTAACCACTAATACTCAAGCAGAGCATAATAAAAGCATTAAAATAAATATAGAAGACTCTAATATAGTTTGAAATATAATATGAAAAGTAACTAATATATTGCCTACTCATATAGAAGAACAAAACAGAATCTACCTAAGAAGTAATGAAACTAAAATTATTGGATTTTTAAGATATCGAAATAATGAAAATTATTTTGAAGCGAGAAATAATTTATTCTCACCACTATCGACTAAGTTCAGTGAGGAAAAAATGAAAAAATTCCATGATAATATCACAAATATCTTTCTTATATTAAATATGAAATTAATAGGAAAAATATGAGTTAGCAATAATTTTGCAGTATCTAAACACCTTGTTACTATAAAATACTCCTATAATTCTAAAGAATATATTGATGAAGTGTTATTTTCTGTCAGGTCAAACATATCTGATACCAAAGAAACGCATATTGAGTTAATAGAATGCTATCCACAAACTAATACTCCTTTATGTGTATTTTTGGAAAACCTCTAAATCCCTCTCATTATTTTTTTTGTGAGCTTGAACATGAGCGCAAATAAAATGATATTGTATCCTGCGATGATAGCCAGATCAATAAATTGATTTCCAGTGAAAATTTGGTAGTAATATAATCCATAAGCAATCAGTGAACCCAATCCCGCCCATCAGATTATAATTCAGATTATCTTTGCATTAATAATAGGCATTACCTTATTACGATAGGCTATCCATAAGGCTCATAATACATACAAAGCTTCTACAAACAACTGCCCTGCAATTCCACCTACCAGACCATATTGATACACTGCTCGTGATGCAAAACCTACTCCAAATATTACTCCCCAAGTATTCACACTAAAAAGTTTATTCTGATGATCGGTAGCAATAAACATATAATTGAAAACTTGTTTCGTAAAGGTAAGTAACAGTACTATTCCTAAAAATCCCAAAATAATATCTGATCCTATTCCTCATAATGTGCTTGATAAGTATTTTGTACCAGAAACAAACTCAATGATAGTAGGAGAAAACCAATAAAAATTGAGAGCAATTAATCCTCCTACTATCCAAATCAAAGTCAAAAGATTACCAATTGATATTCTTTTTTCACTATCAGTTTTATGACTAATTTTATGTAAAGCACTATTACCAAGACTGGAAGGAACAATAAGTAATATTTCCACCAATGTCATACTTAGTCACCATACTCATACAAAATAGTAACCAGCATTGGTAGGGTAAAACCATGATAGTAAAAGACCTACAGCCAATGTATGAAAACTAGACATAAAATACCCTACACCATATTTCCAATTATCCGTAATATGTTTTTTGAAGAAGCCTCGATCGAGATCAAGTTTGAGATGTAAATATCTTCTTCCTGTTCGCCACTGTCGCGCTATTTGGAAGACTCCACTTGCGATTACAGTTGCTAAAATAAGACAGAATATCAGAATATTTTGAGGATTAGAAGCGGCAATTTCTGTATGAGGAAATACATATAAAATAATTAGTAATAAAGCAATTTGTCAGACTCTTGCAATAATAAGACTAATACTGGTATGTTGCATTGACCAGAAAAGTTGATGTGGAAGTTGGAAAAAATACCCTAATACAAAAGTAGCAGAAAATACCATACCAAGTGGTAATCACCAAACGATAAAAGGATTTGAAGAGTAACTAGGAA
>CAYVXG010000033.1:1979-10318 GCA_964455295.1 uncultured Candidatus Peribacteria bacterium | reverse complement strand
CACAACAAGACCTCAATATTCCAACTGTAAGAAATCAGTATATCTTAGGAATGTCAATATTGATATTATCTCTACTTCTGATATCTTATCTTACAGGAGAAAAGCCAAAATGGCAGTGGGGAAAGAAAAATAATAACTCAAAACAAGATGAAAAAATTTAAAAACCATTAAAATAATGTATACATCTCCAATAAGTGAAAAATCCACAATAGACAACTTTGAATACTCTAAAAAAATTGAAAAGTTTATCAGTGATTAAAAATATGGTATTGATAATTTTAAGACATACGAAAACACTCAGCAATCATTTGATAGCCTTGTATGTGGAATAAAAAATAATCTTATAGAAACTTTATGGTTGCAATCTCGCTCTGAATTCAATAACGCACAAAATTATTACTTCTGGGTACAGAATAACCAACTCCAAATATACGAGAACATTAAAAATTTGAAATCAATACATACCTTAAAAGGAATAACATATAAAACAAAAGTTTATGAAACAAATGGAATAATGACTAATATTGTCAATCCCAATGATCAACTCAGCTATGAAATTCTAAAATATCAAGATAAGATCATAGCCACACTTATTAAAACGAATAATCAAACAATAGTATCCTATCTAGACTCATTTAAAACTAAGTAGACTGAATTTATTAATTTATTTTTGAAACTCATCCAATGTTAATTCAACATATTACAGAAACTCAAGTAGGTCAACAAATTACTCTCCAAGGTTGGGTACAGACCATCAGGTCATCAGGTAAACTCTGCTTTTTGGAATTGCGTGATGGATCAGCTTATATTCAATGTGTAGCTGAGATCAATTCTCTTGGAGAAGATAAATTCAAGGAATTGGAGTCTTGCGGAATAGAAAGTTCATTACAAATTACAGGAACAGTTTCAAAACATCCTAAAAAAGAAGAATTTGAGCTTCAAGTATCAGATTATCATATCTATACCAAAACAAATGATTATATCTTAGGAACTAAAGACGATCATGGTCCAGAATTTCTATTTGATAATAGACATCTTTACCTCAGATCAAAATCTCAGATTGCCATCCAAAAAATCAGAAATACTATTATCTATGCAACTTATGATTGGATGAGAGATAATGGATTTACGAAGATTGATGCACCTATTTTCACACCAAATGCTGCAGAAGGGAGTACAGAACTTTACGAAGTAGAACATGTAAATGGAGAGAAAATGTACCTCAGTCAAACGGGTCAACTCTATATTGAAGCTGCTATGTTTGGTGTAGGACGTGTCTTTGATTTCGGTCCTGTTTTCCGTGCAGAAAAAAGTAAAACAAGAAGACATCTCAATGAATTTTGGATGATGGATGCAGAAATCCCATTCATTCAACAAGAGGAAAATATGCAGATTCAAGAAGACTTACTCAAATATCTTATCTCTAAAGTATTGGAAATAAACGGAAAAGAATTCGCGCTATTAGGGAGAGATACAAAACCACTTGAAGAAATCGTAAACAAACCATGGTTGAGAATGACTCATCAAGAGTTTGTTACAGACCTTCAAGCGAAAGGATTTGATGTGAAGCAATGAGACGATATCGGTTCAGACACTGAAATGCAATATATGGAAATGGTTGATACACCAATTTTCTTGACTCACTTCCCTATGGGAATCAAAGCATTTTACACGAAAGAAGATCCAGATATGCCTGGTTATGCACTTTGTAGTGATCTTCTTGCACCAGAAGGATGTGGAGAAATAGTAGGATCTAGTACAAGAGATGATGATTATAATGTCTTACTTCAAAAGATAAAAGATCACGGTCTAGACCCAGCTACCTTCGAGTGGTACTTAGACCTCAGAAAATATGGAAGTGTTCCACATGCAGGGTTTGGATATGGATTGGAAAGATTAGTAAGATGGTTCTGTGGCTTACACCATATTCGCGAGACCATTCCTTTCCCAAGATATGCGAATAGAATTACTCCATAATTATTTCTTTAATCTTATTAAACTTCACTATTAATGTCTCAAAAACTCCTTGTATTGCAGTTTTTAAAAACTCTAACAACTAATAAAGTAACTACTTACAAAGCTCTTGCTAAAAAGTTTGACACTCACCCTAGAGCTATTGCAACATATATGAGAACCAATAAAGAATATGAACTTTATCCATGTTACAAGGTAATTTCTAGCGACGGTGGATTGAGTGGATACATTCTAGGAATAGAAGAAAAAAGAAAAAGACTTGAAGCAGATGGTATCTTATTTGAAGGAAATAAAATAAAAGATAATTGCATAATATTAGATTTTGATCACTAATAATCAGATTATATTTACAATTAAATAATATTCGGAAATGGCTGCACCTTCTAGATCAACCTTACGAGAAAGCATAAAAAGTGATGCGAGCTTGTTATTCAACGCACTTATTGATAAGAAAACTCCCCTCTTTCCTAGAGTTTTAATTATTGTTTTGATACTGTATGTAATTTCTCCAATAGATATTCTTCCTGATTGAATATTACTTTTGGGAATTGCTGATGATGTTGTAGTAATAGCTTTATTCACAAAATGGATCAAAAGTTTACTACCAAAAAAACTCAAAGATGAGTTTTCTGGTAACGTTATAGAAGGAGAAGTGGTGAAAAAACATTCTCACGAAACTAATTAATGATTATTGAGATAATCTACGATGAATTTCATATCTTCTTTTTGAGCTTTTTTATCATCTGTATGTGGTAACCATTGCCTGATAAGGGGAAGATCAAAGTATTTTTGTTTTGCTTCAGAGCTATCTGCTGCACCTGGAACATTAAACCAAGAAACAATACTATCACCTTCTAGGATGAATTTTTTACTATCAGTATAGTCCAAATTTACTCCATTCTTATTTTCTCTATGTTCGTGAATAGCGCTATTTAAAAGATTCATTACTCTAAATGCTTTAGTAATATCACTTGCTGGCCATTTTAAGAGACCATTTATTGAGACATTTTCCCCATCAAAGTCGAATTTTGTCTGACAATTATAACTTTCGAAGATAAATTGTCATTCTCAAATCTGCTTTACTTGCAGATTTCATCTTTCTGATTTACGAGAAGAAAGTGACCATGATCATTCAATATCTTTCTGAACGTCCTTAGCCATTGTATTTAACAACACTAATGTAGGGTTATTATCCTTTTCAGTAGTATTAGAAATAGTCAAAGATTCTTTGATATCCATTTGCTCATTTACAGATTTTACTTGTACCGCTTCCATATGATTGGATAGTAAATAATAAAAATATAACAATTAATTATTATATAATATTCATAATCAGATTATTTGTCAAATTATTTTTTATCTATGTATCACTATAATAGAAAAAAGAAAGTCTCATATCTAATTCTCTTTAGGACCGACTCATGTTGCAAGTCTTTTACTTATATCACTAATAAGCCCTAATCTCTCATGATTCACAGAATAATTAATATGTTTTCAATGTCTCGTGGCATTTACTACTTTAGCTCTACGTGAATATAGCTAGATGTTGAGATATTACAGACTGTTCTTGTATCAATTTTACATATATATCTGTGACACTAAGGTCTGGTTTTTTATCCAATAAAATTACAATTTGTGTACGCAAAGGATTATTAATAGCTCTCAGTATATTTAGTGTTCTATTTATATTCTTAGAATCTGTACTTTTGAGCCTTCTATAATTTTTTCCATAATTAAGAAGATCATAAATAGATAAATAATTCTGTTTTTATAAACAAGAATAGGAGCGAGTCATTTTTTTTTCTATAAAAAAAAATCGTTGGAAATAATAAATTTCCAACGATCGTAACACCTGTGCTTGTTACTTTTTAATTATTTTTTGGAGAGATGTCCCTCCATTCAATTGTACAAAATATAGTCCGTCTTGAAGACAAGAGATATCTATATTTTTTGAAGAATTTTCCTTCAAATTATATACCAAACTACCGCAAATATTAAATATTTTCACCTCCTCCACAGTTGTGGAAAAGTTCAAAATATTCTGAGATGGATTGGGAAATAGAGTGATCTTTTCTTCATGTCCACCACAGTGGACGATAGAAGAGAAAGAAAAATCTCCATTAAAATCTACCATTTTTAGACGATAATAAGAGTCACCTCCTACTTTATCTAAAAACACATAAGTACTAGTAGCTGAGTATTCTACTTTAGCAAGTAGTTCAAAACTCTTTCCATCTTGAGATCTTTCAATCTCAAAATGAGAGAAATTTTTCACATCACTCACCTTCCAGTAGAGTTTATTTCCTTCCTTACCCGCGAGAGCATTGAAGGAGAGCAATTTCAATGGGAGAGGAATATTAATTCCTCCACATTCGACATTGTAGTTAACTGAGTAAGCCCCAGTGGGACCTTCGAACTTAATCACAAGTTCCCGTGGCTCACTCTCATTATTGTGAAAACATACTGATCCTACGTAGGTTCCAACAAGAAGACCATCTTCAAACACCCCACAAGTAAACCCCGCAGGAACATCATTGCACCAGGTCGCAGACCCAGACAATGATAAGTTGAAGATCCTATTGTTTCTGATAGGGTTGATAACAGCCGAATAAGAAGCCGTTGGGCATCCATCTGAGAAGTTACCAATAAGAATTTCTGCACCCGTTAAGGTCATCGATCCTCCTGTAGCACAGAAGGATGAATACTCAAAAGGAGAGAAGGATCCTGCTCCACCTATACACAAAAGTGTAAAAGTTTGCAACGTTAGAGTATTATTTTCAATGCACATAGATCCGGCATATGGACCTGAATAAGAGTTTTCAGTACCAGCAAAGGTACTTCCATCACCCTTAAAGATGTACCAATTAAATCCTGCCCCAGGTTGCATGATGCAAATAGATTGTCCAGGAAGTACATCCTGGAAAACCCAGTAGCGATTTACTCGCCATGGAACTGCGACTGAAGTTTCGTATTCACCACAACTAGGAGTGTTGCTTCCAAGTTGAATTGTGCTTGGAGGCCAAGTTAAAGCATAAGTCTCTACAGATAACATTGCGATAAGCAACAAAAGTACAAATTTTTTCATTTTTTCATTTTTTTTTCTTATTTTATGTATTCCTATCAACCCTAGGAACTTAGGCGTTTTTTAATATTAAAGAACAAGCACAGGTTTATCCATACATAATTATAGGCTATTTGCAAGTATTATTATAAGAAAATAAGAAAATCATAAGTCATATTGTGAATTCAAAGACCATAAAACGAGCTTAATATTGGATTTCAGTGTATTTTAATTATATCTTCATGCTAACAATTAGTTATCATTTCTTTGTGTAAATTTTCGTAAAAAACTATTTTATTTCAATTAGTTTTATCTCAATGAATTATCCTATTAAACAATCGTTTATGAATATTTTTAAATGATTTTTAGCACTTTTCATACTGACTCAATCATTTGGAGGGCAACGATTAAATGTCTTGCCCATGTTTGATATATGAGCTGACATACCTAAAGCATCCGCTAATATCATTAGCAGCAATGACGAGGGATATCAAATTGTAGATTTCAATAATAACTTGCAAGGGGTTACTTCTTGATACAATCTCTTACACGACCCTATAGGTGGGACAATCAAAGCATCAAATGCTTGAGGATATGTATATTTGTCCTCAATAACTCCTACTTCGTTCAGTTCGTGGAAAAATCTTGAAATCAAATACTTTGGAAATAATAACAATTTTTATGTAGAAATATATAAATGTTCAGGAACCTGAAGCTTGTTTATTACATCGCCATCAATTCCTGTGAATGGTATCATCAATCTTTCTGGACTTGTGAACCCATCAATTCCTTGTATCAATATTGTAATCTGATTTGATGATGCAGTAGCAAGTATTGATTCAGTAAAAGTATCTTGGCAGCCCAAACCAGTACTACAAACAACCATCAGTTGACCTAGTGAAAGAAGAGTATGTGAACAACAAGTTCAGTATACAGTACAGTATGCATTGAACTATGTAGATGATACGAATGTAGTACTGTATGTTCCACTTCCCAATAGTCAGACTGGAACTGTGACTGGCTATACTAATGCTTACAATCAATTTCCAGGTAAAAATCCTCAATTTATCTCAGCATTGGATTGATGACAGTACACCACAAGTGCTATCAGCATATTAGGTAAATCAATTCCCGCAAATTCTGTTTATTGGGCATTTCCTACCTTAAGTAAAGGTACTACAAAAGTTACCTCTTTCAAGATAAACACCCCATGTGGGACTCAAAATGGAGTGGATTATATAGCAAAATCTTATATTGATTGAGATCAAAGTGAACTTGCAATTGCTCCTATTGCAGCAAAAACAAATCTCATTTCTACAAATCAGCCTGAAATCTCTAAAAAACCAAAAAATGTAGCAGATTTTAGGCAATGTTATCCCAATAATCCAACTTTGGGAACTTTCAGAATCTATCCAACGATTCAGCCTGAAGTAACATATGAGGTAAAAGTAAGAAATGCAAAAACTCCAAATAGTGAAGATTTATTTAATCCAACTGTTGAAGATAATCTGAGTGATCTTGCGACAAAACTCAATACTCAGTGCGGAGGAGCTACTTTGTCTTCCAGAATTAGTAATATCAGCAACGGAGGTACATTGATAGGAAATAAAATCGTATGGAATTGATTAGGATCTTCATGGACAGGAAGAGATATTGTTACAAGTATTGAGATCAATCCAGAATATACTTTTACATATGATGTGGATTTTTCTGGATGTAGTACTTCAGGAGTTCAATTTACAAACAATGTTTCTTTATTATCAGATAATGGAAGTACCGTAAGCGCTCAGGTAATTGTCAAATCTGATGATGTTCAAGATGCTGAATGTTTATACAGCAAGGGACATTTTGGAAATATGTACTATATGAACGAAGAGATAACTAAGAAAAATAGTCTTGAGCAACAACCTGGTAGCGATCAAGCTAATCCCAATTCTCTTTCTTATGGAGAGACTTTTTCATATACATTTTTGATTGATAATCAGAATCCAGTGAGAGTAGATAATATGCTTATTTCAGACGTGTTACCAAGTGAAGTAGAATTCGTGAGTGCTAGTCTTTCTGTACCTATGGGTCTTACTAATGCAAGCCCTTCTTTTTCAGGATCAATGAGTGGATGGATATACTATACAGATCAGACTATTTTACCTGCTTTTGATACTTGAAGAGCGTATTTGGGACTTTCCATAACTGGATGGTCAATGACTAATTTTGGTACTAATACTAAAGCTTTAATCTTCGCTCCAAAATGTATCAATAGTCCAATTAATCCTGTTCCTGCAGGAAATGATTGTTATGGAGCACCATCAAGCCGAATGGGAAACATTAAGGTAAAATTAAAAGAAAATGGCAATGCTTGTACGGATTCCACAATAAGTAATCGAGGTAACTTTTCAGCATATCAAATTGGTGATGCTACCAGCACTGATGCTTGATTATCTTCTTTTTATGCATCTACTAGTGATAATACTGATATTATAGTAAAGCCAAGACTAGGACACTTTCTTATTACTCAGTCTTCTGGAACTTCAGATATTGATGCGCCAGCTAACGGAACTTATTTTTGGCAGATAAAAAATGATGGTAAAGACTCTATTGTAAATGGTCAGATTATAATAGATATCCCTAGCCTCAATATCAACTGATCGACTGTATATCTCAATTTACTGAATGCATCTACTTCATTTTGAAGCATAGATTATAGCCAAATTAGTAATCATCAAGTTATTATTAATTTAGGGTCTTCGTTTCCTATTGACCAACTGGCAGATGTCTCTGTTACTTTCTCAGTTCCCAATGGAGTAATTGAGGGAAGTAATTATCAAGTTAAACTTTCCGCATCAGGGCAAGATGATTATTGTGGTCCTATAAATCTCGATAGTACACTAGAAACCTTTGTTCATGGTACACCAAATCTCAAAGCGCGAAAAACTCTAGATTATTCAGTTATCAAGCCAGGAGGACAGATAAACTATGGACTTGTATTTTCTATTTTTGGACCAAGTGTTTCTACTAATACCTTTATCGTAGATGTATTACCACCAAATACTACCTTTGTTAGTGCTGTAACAAGCGGTCTCAATACTAATAACACGGTCTGTAATGGACAACAATTCAATTGTAAAAATTGTAAGGTATATTTTGCAGATAACCTGCCATCACTGCCTACGGCATTAAACCCTGCCAATCCATTTACTCCATCAAGAATATTGAGTAATTTTATATTAGGTAATGAAGATCCTGTAACGCACACATGGACTAAACCTGCTTGAGTTACAAATCCAAAATACATAGCCTATCTCGT
>CAYVXG010000033.1:0-1969 GCA_964455295.1 uncultured Candidatus Peribacteria bacterium | reverse complement strand
TACCCCAAAAGCCTACAATGTATGAGAAATGAATTGCGTAGGATTGAAAGTGAAAGATAATAATTCTAGCATTGGCTCATTGATTGTAAATAGCACTGCTATCTTATCAGACCAAAACCTTCAGTCTATTTCAAATCAAGTTCAAACAACAATTTTGGAAACGCCAGGTCTCAATATACAAATGAATAGTAATCCAGAAGTATACATCAATGCATGTAAGGAATTTGACTGGATCGTTAATTATACCAATGATGCTTCTTCTCCAAACTATACTACAAGAATAAGAATAAAACTTCCTAATACAGTAACTTACCTTTCTGGAACAAATTCTCTGACCCATGTACGAAATACTGATACTCTTTTGTCAGGTGTGTTACCAACAGGCATCCAAGATATTCATAATAGTCCTAGTGTTACAAGTTACCCATGAACTGGAGCAGATCTATGATATTATATTCTAGAACATAATGTAACTAATTATAAAGGATCTATAAACTGAACCTGAAGCGGTTCCTATCTTTATCCTGGTCAAGGTGGTCAATATAAAATTCGTGTAAAATCCAATTGCAATCTTGCGGAAAATACCATCATTACTGCACAAACGCAGTGACTTTTTACCAATCCTATATCTATTGGAGAAGTTTCTGCTAGCGATCCTGTAACAATAAAAAATCCAGATCTTTTACTCAATAAACTAACATCTCAAAATCAAGTACTACATGGAGAAGAGGTGGTATATACTCTACAAGTAAGTAATGAATGAGACTTTGAAGCTGAATGAGTGACAATAAAAGATACCTTACCACAAGGTATCTGTCGAGTTACCTGAAGTAGCATTACGCTCTCTGCGTGATTTGATTTTTGACAGCCTAATATTAGTGGAGATTGTTTAGTATGAGGTCAAGAATTACTTCGAACTTTAAATACTTCAATCTATGGAACAGGTAAATTGTGAGCCAAAAGTAATATCATACAACTTAGCTATAAATGACTAGTAGATAATGATATCCCAGTAGGAACAGTGTTAATGAATCTAGCGCAAATCAAAACTAGTACTCCATGAGATCCAGGAGAAAATAATTTTGGTGGTATTTGTACTGGAAATGCACTAAGTGGGAATATGATATGTCCAAACTCTGATAGTGTAGCAGTTATTTTGCCATTACCAGATCCTTATACCCAAATCACTGCACCTACAAGCTTAGCAAAATGTGGATATTTTGACTATACTCTAAAATATGGGAATAGAAGTCGTACTTGTGTAGAAAAAACTTTTTCAATATTTACTGTCCCTGTTCATAGCAATGGAGGATATTCAAGTATACCAGTATACAGCGCAGTATCAACAAGAGTATGAGATGAGATTTATTATCACACCTGTCCATACGTTGCTAACGAACCTGCCCCAGATTTTGATTGGGATAATCCCACAAATTATGGATGGACTGCTACTTTACCTGACCAGACAAGTAATGTGACAAAGGTTTGTTATGTAGCAATCAGGACAACAACACCAGTTGATGGTCGTGTATGTCTTACGGATTGACCTACAACTGTAACCATAAGCACCCAAGCAAAAGATCCTGTAGATAATACTTGTACTCCTCCAGGAACGACACTCACAGGAGCTTCATATACTTCTGGTCAACAGGATGATTTTACATGAAATAATTATGAACAGACTCCACCTCGCGTACCTACAATGGATTTACAAGTAGATATATTGGCAAGTACTGAATGATCCTATCCTGGACTTATAGCCTGAGATTTACTCAACTATATTGTCAATTTTTCAAATCCAGGAACTCAACTAAGCTGTAACAATTTTATTACTGTAACTTTGAGTCCATGGGTGGAATTTGATCCTTCAAGTTATAGTAGTCTCCAGATGGAAGGTTTAGTAGATCCAGGATGAAGTAGTATATGAACTACTCCCCTAGTGCTCAATGATAGTTATGTTAATGGAAGT
>CAYVXG010000032.1:0-10329 GCA_964455295.1 uncultured Candidatus Peribacteria bacterium | reverse complement strand
GAACAAAATGGAATTCAGAGTATCTTAAATTATGCTCCTACCGCTGGTGGAAATTATACAGTTCAGTGTACACACATAGCACCAAATATGATTAAAAGAGTATGTACAAAAACTTTCGAAATCAAAACAAGACCATGGGTATGTCCCGAAGATAAGAACCTCGTAGCTACGATTAATGCTTCACCTCAAGTACCTGGTGATCCAGTTTTAGTTTTGGCAGGGACTCCTGGAAGTGCAGAATGTAAATATCTCGTAGAGAATAAACAATCAAATCCTACTACAAGAGTAGGAACGAATGGTACTATGACTATTACTCCAAATGATCCATTTATGAAAAAATGAGAATATACAGTTTCTTGTAATTTCCAATATGCTGGTACACAATACAAATGCGAACGTAAAGTAAAAGCTCTCTTCCCAATGTGTGAAGTAGAAGCAATCCCTAATCCTCAAAAAGAACCTGCAAATGTTGATGTAAAAATAAAAATAAAAGCTGATTCTGGAGAACCTATTCCTCCTGCACTCTTATGAGGCATAGTTCCTTACCAAAGATGTGATATTACTGGAACAAAATGATATCTTGTACCAATTACACCAGGAACAACTCCAATTGGTCAATGAATGATAGGAAATGTAGGTGCTGGTACTTACAATATAGTATGTGCAATAAAAAATATTGCTGACACAGCAAATGCAAATCTTATAACCTGTAATGGTAATTTTTGAGTATCAAATAGTGACCTTCAAAGTTGTGAAGGTAAATTTATGATAAACTGACAACAGGCTGATCAAGCCAATGTCATTAAAATTAATGATAATAAAGTCATTCTTTCATGTCAGGGTGGAACGCTTACTATCTTACCATCAAGTGCTAGTGTTACTCCTCCACGAACTCTTGCAGGAAACTTATTCACTTATGAAGGTGCCAAAAAAGAATTCTTTGTTACTTGTAAGATAGGTAATTTGAGTTGTTTTGGTAAGTTTGAATTAGCAGGATCAGGAACTATTACAAACCCTGAACTTTTATGTGGAAATGGAACTATTGATGGAAGTGAACAATGCGATGGTCTCAATGTTTCTCAATGTTCAGAATGATCAACCTGTAATGCTTCTTGTGAATGTGCTGATGATCCTCCAGGTGATGGTGAGTCAAATCCTGAAGTTGAAGAACCAATGGAAGGGGTAGAATGTAATGTAAACCCACATCCATCTGCAATCATAGAAGCATGAGCACCTTGGACTTTATGATATGTATGTAATGGAGGATCAGCTGTAACTAGCTATAGTGTAGCTATTACAAAACTAGAAAATAATGAAAATAAAGGAGTCTTCACTCAAGCCACAAATCTTACCGCAGTGTGACCACTTAGCAAACTCACTGATGCTGGAAAATATAAAATAATTTGTAATGTATTTGGTGCAAATAATGAAACTAATAAATGTGAAACAGAAATTGAAATAAAAATAAAAGAACCAAAATGTGAAATTAAAGGCGAGATGACTAATGCAAAAGAAAAAGGAACCATTAAATACACAATGCAACTCGATACTGCTGGACTTCCTACAAGCGAAGTAGAATATATTTGTGGACTAGTAAATGAAAATGATATTACAGAAAGTCTTGCAGGTCAAGTTCTTTCCTCTACTTTCGCAGGTATCAAAGCAGGTACCTATAAGACACTTTGTCTGATAAGAAAGAAAGGCGTAACGGATTGGAAAGATGCACTCAGATGTGAGGATGGTCCTTTCAGTATTACTCCAAATGGACTTGATGATTGTAAAGATAAGATCCAGGTAACAAATAGTATAAAAACTTCTGATACTCCTCCAATTACCTTTACTGTAAATCAGGCTCCTGCAACAGTAACTTGTATAGGTGGAACATTACAACAACCTAGTTCACCTACCCTAAGCTTCCAAGGTCAAACTACTTACAATGTGGTGTGTAAAATGAATGCTGGATTTACTTGTAGTGCGAAAGTAGTAGGTACATGAGGAGCAATCGATCCAGAAGTAAATCCTCCTGGAGGAACAGGTGGAAATAATACATGATCCAATAATACAGGTAATAATAATGGTTCTGGAGATAGTAATTCAGGACTTACGCAAGAGACTACTTTTGATCTTGCTATCAGTAAACAAATTACGAGTGAAACTATCAATATAGGATCACCAGTTAATTTTACCATCACTATAAAAAATGAAGGTGGAGTAGGAGTTTCAGGTGTGAGTATTAGAGATCTTGCCTTCTGATTATCTGGTATAAAAATGGGTAGAAATCTTAATGCTCTCAATCCATACGTCTGAAATCCTTCACTCGATATTGTGGTTGGATTCCCAATTAATTTATGACCAGGGGAATCAAAAGTTTACTATCTTCAAGGAATTTTGACTCAATCTTGATTTACTAACAGTGCTCAAGTCTGTGAATACAATGGTAAGAATACAAGCGTAGTACCTCGTGATATTGATAGTATCAGCTGTAATGGATATGATAAAAATGAAGATGATGATGATATTGTAGGAGGAAATATTTATAGTGGAAGTATTGGTGATTGGGTGTGGCTTGATACCAATGAAAATGGTTTACAAGATACTTGAGAAAACGGTATTGCTAATATTCCTCTTCAGCTTATTTCTTGTACTAATAATGTAGTAGTAGGATCAATGCTCAGTAAGACGGATGGAAAGTATCTGTTCATGGGGCTTAATCCAGGTTCATATAGGATTCAAGCCTCCCTTTCTTGATTTATTAATTATAAGTTTAGTAAATATAAACAAGGAAATAATGATATTATAGATAATAATCTGAGCTGAGGAAGAGTAGGAAACAGCGATTGTATCACAGTAGCGGGTGGACAAAACTATCTCAAACTTGATGTAGGATTAATACCTTCTCCTACTGATATTGTAGTGACTAAAAAAACTACTCGTAAGTTTGTAGCTGAAAATGATATTCTCAAATGGATTATCACCGTGAGTAATACGGGAGAAGGAGTAATTACCAATTATACACTCAATGATAAAATCCCTGCAGTTCTCAATTATAAAGTAATGTCATTATCTGGAGGAAACTCAGAATTATCAAAATGTGGTTACCCTATTACACGACAAATAAGTAACAATTTACTTACTGGTAAAGTATCTAATGCTTACCTCCAACCAGGAGAATCTTGTATCTTTGAACTCACTACCCAAGTAAGTAAAACTCCCGCTCAAGGTACTTACAGCAACATCTCCTGTGCAAGTCTTGTTAATCTAGAACCAAATACTAAGCTTGCAAACAATTGTGGTAGTGATACTATTCAAGTGATCAATGCTTGTCCAAGTCTTACTGTAACTCCAGATTTTGGAGATAATCCACTCAATGCTGATTTCAATTGTATACTTTCGGGAGGGAATACAGGATATATTCAGATACTTTCTAGTAACGATGTTTTATTAAAAAATTATAATATTCTGAATGGCTCACATATCTTTGATAAAGTTGCTTACTATTATGTAGAATGTGTAAGTAGACAATTTACTCCACAAAGATGCATCAGACCAGTTATAGTAAAAGAACTTTCAGAATGTCTTGATCTTCAAGTAAAAGATCCTACAAATCAGATTATTCCAAATCCAAATAATAGCTGAAAAGTACTCACTGCTTGAGATTATGCAGTATATTGTACAGGACAAGGAGTAGAGAAAACAAAGATAGTCTTGAGAGATTGAGGAGTTTCTGGAATAATTATACAGACTATCAATACCAACTCCGGAACAGTAACTATTCCTGAAGGAGGTCAATACACCATTCAATGTCTAGTAAATGATACTATAGATTACAAATTTGACTATATTGGAGACTTACCAGCAGGAATAAATTTGAGTAATAACGCTTGTCCTTACAAGGTTTCACAAAATGGATCTTTGTGTGCAGTAGCGCCAAATGTAGCTCCTTATAAATTCAATTTCATACCTCTGGAAGAATTTAGAAATAGCATAGATCCTATAGAATATTGCCCTGCTGGTCAAGTTAATTCACTCCCCTGTAATACTACAAATTTTGAAAAAACTCTTGTGAAAAATCATAATAGCTGCGTAAGAGAAATCAATATCAGTCAACCTGATATTATGGTAAGTAAAAAAGCAAATAAAATATATTACTCAGGGACAGATAGTATCAATTACAATATTACTTTCACAAATATTGGAGATCTTCCGATCAACTCACTCAGCCTTTCAGATAATTTATCAGAATATTTAAAATTATCTTGAGAAGTAACGTATCAATTAGGAACAGGTAAATTCTCAATCATTAAAACTCCTTCCAATACTTCTTTATTCTGGACTCTTTCGGGAACACTTTTACCAAATCAGTCAGGCTCTATTCTCTTCAAAGTAAATATAGCAAGTGGAAGCAGTCTTCCTATTAAGAATAAAATTATAGCAAATGCAGTCGGTGATAAATATTTGGCAAATAATATCTCCGAAGTTACTACTTATCCATTGGGATGGGATATAAGCTGAAACATAAGAACCATTGGAGATAAAGTATGGGCAGATACTAATTTTAATGGAATTCAAAATGCAGGTGAACCTGGAATAAGAAATGTAAAAGTAGAACTTATCAGCTGTACTGGAAGTACGATAATAGATACGAGCTATTCTGATAATAATGGACACTACAGCTTTAACGATATTCCTCTAGGGAATTACAAAATAAGATCAAGCTTACCAGCAGGATATATCTTTACTTACTGAAAGGTAGGAATTGATGATACAAGTGACAGTGATATTACTCTTGGTAATACTTCAAATTGTTTCGCTTTCCCAGGAACTGGAAAAAACTTAAATAAAGATATTGGACTCTATGATATACGTAATTACACAGGAACAAACTTCTGTAACTACAATGGAGTGATGGAAAAGAATCTTGGCGAACAGTGTGATGGAGATGATGGAGTATTTGGTAATACTGAAAAGTGTATTGCTTGTACTATCAATAAACTCTATCCAAATTGTGGAGATGGAGTAATCCAACCAGGTGAAGGATGTGACTGTAATAGCGTATTAGCTCCTGGAGCAAGTTGCGTAGAATGTCAAATAGTAGGATGAGGTGTATGTGGAAATGGAAAGCTTGAAGGACTCGAAGAATGTGAAACCACAAGTCAGCAAATACCTGGTCTTCAATGTATTAGTTGTAAGTTAGTAACAAACAATTTAGGAGCTTGTGGAAACGGAGTGGTAGAAGTAGGTGAAATGTGTGATTTAGGATCTGCTAATGGTACAAATGCAATGATCCCAAGCGGTATCTACAAAGATAAAAACTGTAGTATGAATTGTAATGTTTCAGATAATAAATGTAATATTATTAGTAACAAAACCATCCCTGAGTGTACTCAAGTAGAGTCACCAAATATCATGGAAGGTGAATTCTTACCGTTCTGGTGGGATATTAGCAATAATCAGATTGTAAATTCGAAAGTATGTTCACCAGGAAAAATACCTGCAGATACTGTATTTTGTTCATTTGCATTATATGCTGGAGGGTCTGGAACTAGCTCTGCTCCTCTTACAAGTTTTACTCTTCCATGTATCAATCCAGGAGCATATGATAAACCATTATTAGCTTCCTTCAACGCTGAATCTGCCAATTACATAGGAAGATCCTATATTCAGATTGCTAATACTATTACCAAGGGAATATATGGAGAATACAAACTCCAATTGCAAAAAATCGACTATTCAGTGTGTGTAGGTAATACAGGACAAACTATCCAAAAAACTGTTCAATCCAATGAACAAGTAATTTGTGAATATAACTTTACAGTATCGAGACCTTACCTTATGCAAGTGGGAAATAATATTTCTAGTAACCAAACAGATGCACTAGGTAATTTCTACTGATTCTCATCCAATAGTTCTACACAAAACATCCTCCAACAATACGGAATTAGAATTACACCATTAACGCTAAATAAATTTAAACCCAATGCAAATGCTGAATATTTAGCATCACAATTTGCACAAAAACAACAGCAACGTGCAGTAAAGAGTATTGAATTTGGGCCCAAAACATCCAAGGTTCCAGGATCAAATATATTCATCTACGATGGAGATACCATCTTGGATGAAGAAACTCTAGCCACTGATCAAATTAGCACTATTATTGTCAGAAATGGTAATCTTACCTTCTCAGGATCACTAAAGAAAAACAATCTTTATGTAGTACCTGAAGGAGATATAATTTTTGCTAATGCTTGTGACGAAGATCAAGTAATATATGGAGCTCTTATTACTAATAATAAACTCTTATCTGATATACCTTATAATAATACAAATTTAACAAAATGATGGTGTAAAGGAGGAGGATTAAGTATTTACGGATCACTCATTGGACAAGGACTAGATGAACTCATTTTACAAAGAAGATCTAAACTCAATGGTTGGTTTGTGAAAAATAATAGTCGAGATAAATATCAAACAATACTCAATGGAGGAGCCGTAACCATTATTGCAAATCCAAGTTTATCTACTACGCCTCCACCAGGATATACAGAATTCACGAGCAGTTTTAATTTACTAAGAAATTAACTTATGATTAAAGAAATTTTTAGAAAATACCTTAGAAAAACTAGTGTACAAAAAGGTGTCATTAGTCAAACTATGAAACAGATTATTTTACAAGTAATCAATCCTCATAGTGGATTAAAGTGCAGTTACCATAATGAATTACTTTTTGTTAACAACTGCAGTCATGAAGATAAAATACAAATATACCTACAAAAAACATCAATAATAGCTAAATGACAAAAGAAACTACTTGAAGATTTTGCTATAAATGCTACTATAAAAGATATTAGGGTTACTTAAATATAAACTTTACATAAAAGTCAATAACTCCATTTACTTAGTCAATTCCCTACTCCAATGAATCTATTCAATCTTGATAAATCCAAGTTTCAAAAAAATCCTGTTCCTAAGATAGCAAACACAGAAAGTCTCATTAAGTTTTCTGAAATTAGAAATGACACTATCATTATGAAAGATGGTTCATTGAGAGCTATTATAAAAGCCACGGGACTCAATTTGGATCTCAAATCTCCTGATGAACAAATGATGGCTATCAATAGCTATAAAAGATTTATTAATGGTCTAGATTTCCCTATACAAATTATGATCCATAATACCTATTTAGATTTATCAGATTATATTAATTATCTAAAAGAGCAGGTAAAAAATATTACTAATGAAACTCTGGGAGAATATGGTAAGCAATATACTAAATTTTTGGAAGGTATCAATCTTCAAGAGGGTCTGATATACACAAAAGAATTTTATATTGTGGTACCTTACGCAACTTCTGAAAAAGATTTTTCACATATTCGTAAACCTTGGCGAAGAAAGTTTTTGGATGTATTGGATAGTAATGAATCTGCAGAAAAAATTATGGCAAGATACAGACAGTTTACCGCTAATAATAAATTCCTAGAAACAAGAGTAGCACTTATTACAGAAGGTCTTAGATCAGTAGGTATCGGTTGTGGACAACTTAGTGGAGAAAACGCAGTAAAATTATTATTTAAAATATATAATCCGAATCTACATAAATCTCAAGCAAATTTTACAAGATAAAACGATATGCCTCTCAAAAAACTTACGAGTTTATTTACCCTAGATATACGTGCTCTTTCTATTATGAGAATACTCTTAGGAGTAATCTGCTTAGTAGACTTAGTGTTTTTTTCATATTCATTATTAAATTCTATCATACCACTTGAAGTAATTATCAAAGACTTTTTCTATCAAAATTATTGGTCAATTTATACCATCAGTAATAATCATATCTTTTATATTATGCTGATTATAATACATACATCACTAACAATATGCTATATCTTAGGATATAAAACTAAATACACTGCCCCATTATTTTGGTTCTTTACTTGTTCAATTCAGTGAGCTAATCCACTATTTACAAATGCAGGAAGTGACGTAGCCAGACTTCTTATCTGATGGTCAATCTTTCTTCCTATCAATAAAATCTATAGCCTCGATTCTGGTTGGAAAAAAGCTAAAACTCAAGATTATAAAGTTTCAAATATTGCTACTCTTGGAATTGGATTACAAGTACTCTCTATCTATTTTTTTTCTTATTTTTTAAAAACATCAGATGCTCGAAGAACAGAATTTAGTGCTATATACTATGCTTTAAGTCGTGATTATTTTTCCACGAATCTAGGATACAAATTAACAAATTATTACACCCTTACTCAAGCTCTCACGCTCTTCTCAATAATTTTGGAATTAGCAGGACCTTTACTGTATCTTTTCCTTCCTCGTCGTGGAAAGATAGGAATAGCATTGGCATTTATCCTCTTCCATATAGGATTTATCTTCATGCTGCGTCTAGGAAGCTTCCCTCGGTATTGTATTGCAGGATGGATTGCTCTACTCCCTTCAAGTTTTTGGAATTGGATTGAAAATAAAAAAAATAACCAGAAACTATACAAACCTTATTTTTGGTTTAGTAATTATTTTACCAATATATTCTTAGGAGGAGTTATTCTTTATACCTTACTCTGGAATATTAGGTCAACTAATACAGAAACTTTCAATACCTATTTTCCTCATTCTCTTAATAAATTCTGATATATTTTAAGAATAGATCAATATCGAGGTATGTATGCTCCTCATCCTGGAACCATCAATGGACGACATCAAATCAACGGACTATATAAAAATCAAAATAGTATGGTAAATATATCAAACTCTACTGAGCCAATTTATACTACAAAACCTACTCATAAAAAAATTACTCAGATATTACCAAAGATACAATGGATAAACTTCGTAGTCGGAACACTTACTACTAAAGACCCTAAAGGTAAATATGGTAATTACTTTGTACAATATCTATGTCGTAAGCGAAACGATAGTCATGATTCATCCCAAGCCCTCAAAGCTATTCAGTTAATCTACTCTCAAGAAAAAATACAATTACCCAAAGCAAAATCCTCTATTGAAGATAAATATTTGGGTACTCGGAATTGCAAAAAATAATGGTTAATTTGCTTTTCTAGCTCCAAATCAATATAATTACACTATCTGATTATTCTTTTATACTCCATAATGTTCAAACATTACCAAAATCTGTGTAAGAAACTACTCTGAATAGGAGGACTTTTATTAATTATCGGACTCAATTGCAATATTGCTCTGGCTTCAGGAATACCAGCATTGACTGGAAGTGTAAATATTAGTGGAGTTGTAGATCAACCTACAGATAATGATAATTTTAATGACTTATTGGAAGAAACCATCGATCCCATCGCTGACAAATTAGATAATACAACCATAGGAATAAAATTTGGTGGTCCTGACGCAGTAGTAATATTTGTCATCGATGTATTCAAAACCTATATTTTCCCCTTAGTAATTTTATTGGCTGTACTCACTGCAATATTCGGATTTATTGAAATAATGACTGCTGATACTGAAGACAAAAGAAGTAAAGGAATAAACTATTTTATACGAGGAGTGGTAGGTATTATTGTCTTTATTAGTGCTGAGTTTATCTTTAATGGGCTGTATGGAGTGATCAATAAGATTGCTGAAAGTTCTGGTCTTGATTCTCCCTCATGGAATGTATATGCTGGAGAAATATTTGATAATATTGCTTATCCATTCTTGAAACTAGCAATGTATCTTATTATGTGATGACTCTTCATTGTATTATTAATAAAAGCTATTTGATTTATCACGAGCCCAAGTGATAAAGCTCCTCAACAATGAATGAATATTATAATTTCAGCTATCATAGGAATACTTGTAATATTATCTGCAAAAACTTTAGTAGAAGCAGTTTATAGTAAACAAGAACTCATTCTTGAGGAAACCAATGGAAGTATTACTGTGGGTGCAGGATTATTGAATGAATCTTCTCAAGATTATCAAGTCCTCTTCACTATCATCAATTATATACTAGGGTTGATTGCTTTCGTAGTTTTATGTATAATAATCTACCAAGCTTATCTTATGTTATTTACTGCAAACACTGATGATAGTATTAAGAAAATGCGTAAAAATCTCTTGTATATTTTTGCTGGGTTACTACTAATCTGATTATCATATGTTATCGTAAATTTCGTAATTATTAATTAAAATCAATGGTATTTATTGGAAATCCATCAGCAATCATTTTTTCTTTATTGCTCTTGATAGGGATCATTATAGGGAAACTCATTATTTCTCATTTTCTAATGCCCCAATCTCAGATTCCGGCTCATCTTATCAATATTCCCAAAAGAAGAATATGGAAAGTAATTAATTATATTCTGATTA
>CAYVXG010000031.1:9933-10688 GCA_964455295.1 uncultured Candidatus Peribacteria bacterium | reverse complement strand
TCATCAATTCAGTATAATATTTGCTCATCCCTCCCATTACTTCAAGGGAGAAAACTTGATGATCAAAGAGAATTTTCATAAGGATACTATAAAATAATCTGAATATTGGCTTAAATAAGTTACATTTACTATATAAAATCACATTCCAATTACAATCAATATTATTATAATCAGCTATTATTATGGCTAAACAATCTTTAAAAACTACTATTGATTCTTCGGATTCAATCCAATATGCAATCTATTTGCAAGGACTCACAGAAGAAACTGTAAGAAAGATTTCTGCTGATATTGGAGAACCCGATTGGATGCTCGAGCACAGACTCAAATGTCTGGAGATTTTTCGTGAGAAAGAACTACCAATTCGAGGACCAGATTTGAGTAAGCTGGATTTAGAGAATATCGTGTACTATGCAAGACCAGAAAAAGGATACACAGGATATACTGATTCTCGAGAAAAAGTACCGCAAGACATCAAAGATAAATTTGCAAGACTGGGGATTCCAGAAGCTGAAAAGACATACTTAGCAGGGGCAGGAGGGCAGTATGATGCAGAAATGGTTTATCATAAACTCAAAGAAAAATATGCTGACCAGGGAGTAATTTTTGATGATATGAGTAATGCTTTGAAAGAACACGAGGATTTGGTACGTAAATATTTTATGAAGTTGGTACCAGGCACAGATCATAAATTTGCTGCTCTTCATGGAGCGGTATGGTCTGGAGGAGCTTTCATTTATGTAGCAAAAGGAGTC
>CAYVXG010000031.1:2511-9923 GCA_964455295.1 uncultured Candidatus Peribacteria bacterium | reverse complement strand
AAGGAGTCAAAGTAAGCGAGCCTTTACAAGCATATTTCCGTATGAATATGATGGGCGGGGGACAATTTGAACATACTCTGATTATTATAGAAGACGATGCAAGTTGTGATTATATCGAAGGATGTAGTGCTCCAAAATATGATAATAAGTCTATTCATGCGGGTTTGGTAGAAATATATGTAGCAAAAAATTCCAGAATGAGATATAGTAGTGTAGAAAATCGAAGTCTCAACACCTACAATCTCAACACAAAGCGTGCTATCGTTGATGATGATAGTGTCATGGAATGGATTGGAGGAAATATGGGATCTGGAACTACTATGCTCTATCCCTGTAGTATTCTTAAAGGAGCGAGAAGTAAAGCAGATCACATTGGGGTAGCAGTAGCAACAGCAGGACAAACTCAAGATGTAGGTTCAAAGGTTATTCATATTGGTAAATATTCGAGTTCTACTATTATCTCTAAATCTATCTCCAAAGATGGTGGGATCAATACCTATCGTGGCATTGTAGATATCAAAAGTAGTGCTATCTGAGCTACCAATAGTACTGAGTGTGATGCCTTATTGATGGATGATATGAGTATTTCTACAACTATACCCGTCATCAAAGTGAATAATACCGATTCTACAGTAGCTCATGAAGCTTCAGCAGGTAAGGTAGACGAACTTATGGTATTTTACCTTATGAGTAGAGGAATTGACGAAGAAAAAGCACTTGCTATGATAGTAAATGGTTTTATTTCTCCAATTGTTAAAAAACTACCTCTAGAATATGCTTGAGAATTAAATAAACTGATTGAAATGGAAATGGAATGAAGTATAGGATAAAAGTCACTTTATATTATTAATAAAGTAATTTGCACAACGGATACAGTTCTGTTACTCAAAAAAAACTCGATAAGCAGATCATGAGAATTGCTGAAAGATCAGATATTCTCAAATTTCTAGATCCTACAAATAAGTTTGAAGAACTCCAAAAGTTTATTGATGCAAAAGGAGATTATAATCCTCAATTCATCTACAATACAGACCATGTAAGTATACTCGGAGAAGTAAGTTTATATGTCAATAAACTGAAAGCTAAAACTGCTAAATTGAGAGTTAATGATAATATCAAACAACTCATGCTTGAAAAATGTGATGAGATTCTATGTAAGTTCAATCTTTTACAAGCCTATCATGATCAAGATTATGATATCATTCTTGCACTCAATACTCAACTTTTCGGAAAATTACAAGATTATACAACACTTCCGATAAACTATTTCACACTGGAAAAACGTTTCTGATTATCTTATCAATCAATTTTCGAAAATACTGGAATTTCTCCCTCAGAGTTTCTTACCCAGAAACAAGTAAAAGAATTATTGATATATCACACGCAAGCTATTGGATTTAACACTTGCAGTATTCAATTTGGAAACTTTGGTAACACTAACATGCAAGTCAGAATAGGCCCAAAGCCTGTAATATATATTCATAAAAGAGAAAGTTATAAAGCCTTTGATATATGTGTGAGTATCTTACATGAAGTGTATGGTCATCTTGCTAGATATAAGAATGGAATCAATTCAGACTATCATATTCTCCAGTGAGGTACAGCATATTACCTCAGTACTGAGGAAGGATTAGCTGTTTTCCAAGCTGCTAGAGTAGAATGATTTGAAAAAACTCGAGCTAGATTACAAAAATCTTATCAATACTTACCACAAAGTGCTGGTTATAATTGGAAACAACTTACTCAGATCTATATCAAAAACGGTCGAACTAACTTAGAAACTATATTTTGGAGTATATTGAGACTCAAAAGAGGTATTCAAGATACCAGTATTATTCATCCTGGGACAATTTTCTATAAAGATAAGGTATATATTGACGGATATTGTACTATTCTCTCCTATTTCTCAGATCAAGTCAATAACAAAGATTTAAAGTCAAAGCCTTATACTAAGCTAACTTTGGATGATATTATTATGATCTGAAGAGTTAAAATTGCTGATATCAAAAAAAGCCCTTGTATTTTGGGCACAACTCAACTATAATACCGTGATGTAATTATATGCATCGTATTTTATCCTGTATGATATTACACTCATGAAAACTTCATTAGAATTACTTAATCTTGAATTATTACAAGAAGGAGAAGGAGAAGAGGAAGAGGAAGAAGTAGTTCCTGGTACTGAAGAGGAGGAGGAAGAAGAAGAGGAAGAAGAAGAGGAAGAGGAGGAGGAAGAGGAAGAGGAAGAGGAGGAGGAAGAAGAAGAAATGGAGTAATCGAGAAATTGTTGCTGAATAATGAGCCATAATACTTTCAAAACCCAGAGTAATCTGGGTTTTTATATTAAAATACCCTTCCTCTTCGCTTATATAAGCTTAGTTTACTAAGAATGTATTGAAATTGAGTCGTACTAATATAATAGTAGAAGTATCATCTTCGTTGATGTTACTAATTATTGCGGGGTAGAGCAGTTCGGTAGCTCGCCGGGCTCATAACCCGGAGGTCAGTGGTTCAAATCCATTCCCCGCAATATTTTGATCTCTAAGTATACCCATTATATCAAGAAAACTCACAAATCATTGTGAGTTTTTGTTTTATTAAGCTTTAGGGGTATTAATTTTTATTGGCATACTGAACTTCTATATTTTTACCCACTACTAAGCCCTCTACCAGCTTTCTAAGTGCCTTTTGCACTATATTTCCCATCAAAGACTTGGATATTCCCATGAGAGAAGCAGCCTCGAGGAGTTGTAGACCATCAACAAACCTCAGTTTCAAAGCCTCAACTTCGTCATAATCTAAGTTTATTGTTTCTTTAGGATCTGATCAGCCTTCTATTTTTCGAATATTAAGAAGGGGAGTGCTACTAATAATTCTCGGTTTAGGATTTCTACCCCTACCACTATAACTTATTTTTTCTTTTATAAATTTCATGAATATAAAAAATAAAATAAAATATATTTTAAAATAAAAAATCATCCGATAAGATTGTCTGACACATTTATTTATGGAATATTCCATAAATTAAACATATTATATCATAAATCAAATGATTTGTGTTTTAGTGATAACTCTTATATATCTACTTTGCGCAAGATAGATTATGCAAAGTTGGTTTAACATTATAACACGATATTTTATATCTCCAGCGATTAGTTTTACCCTATCAATATATCTAATTTGTAGCTAATAAGCCTCACTTGGATTTTTTCCTTGAGATATATTTATTCTCATTAAAATTACAAAATAAAAAATATTTGGTCACTTTCATTCTCTTATTATATCATTTTATTCTTCATACAAATGTCAACTATCTACCCAGAGAGATAAATAAATAGGGGACTACCCTATCATAATTATTGAAAGTGGCTTATAGACAGTATTTTATGTGTCTAACTAGATTTATAGAGTACTCAATGCAGCTTTTTATATCGTAATTTAATACTTAATAAGCCAATACTACTCTCCTCTCATTAAATATAATAAAAAACACACCCCATGGCATGTTTTCCAGATATTTACAATCTCAAAAATCAGTTTATAGGCTTTAAAACTAGTCTTTTGCATTTCCGAATACTCCCTGTACTAAACCAAGAATGATAGCGAAAATGATTGCAGGCCAGATTCAATCTACAACAAATCCAGACACAAGACTTTCAGTAAGTAACACCATCAATACTGTAATAACGAATCCAACTAAACCAAAGGTCAAGAAATTGATGGGAAAGCTAAGTACACGTAATAACCATCCTATCGTAGCGTTAACTAAGGATAGCACAAGTCCCGCAACAATAGCTACTCAAAATCATCCAGTTATCTCCACCCCAGGGGTAATTCAAGCTGCTACTGCAAACAAAATACCTCCAATAAGAACATTCAATAAGAATTTCATAAGGATTAATTTAATACTATAAATAGTACCTTTTAAGATGTTATATTTTTTAAATTAAAATAAAAGTGTTTTTATACATTTTGGGCAGATTTTAGTTCATCAGATCATGGATTCCTTTAAGATATTTATCATCAACGTGGGTATAAATTTGAGTAGTAGTAATACTGCTGTGACCCAACAATGTCTGTACTGATCTTATATCTGCACCTTTTTTGACTAATGTTGTAGCAAAACTATGTCTGAGAGTATGTGGAGTCACCTTCTTATCAATAGATTGTAATTTCGCATAATGCCTTACCATATCTTCAATAGCATTGCGTGAAAGTGGCTTATTACCTGCAAAAGATTTCTGATTATTAGAAATTCCAGAGAAGATGTACTCCCCTTCTCCAGTTCTAATAGCTAACCATGCTTGTAAGGCTTCCAGAGCAGATTTTGTCATGAAAACAGCTCTCAGCTTTCTACCTTTTCCTACTACTGAAAATTGATTAGAATCTAGTTGAATGTCACTTATCTTGAGATTACAAAGCTCTGAAACTCTTAGTCCAGAACCATAAAGTATCTCAATAATAGCCTTATCTCTTATTCTTTTTTTAGTAACTTTTTCTCGCTCATCTGGAGCTTGTAGTATTTTTGCTATTTCTTCATCATTAAGAAAATGTACGTCTCTAGGAGGCGTTTTACTAATTTCAAGTTTATCAGGAGAAATACAAGGAATATCATGTCTGATACAGAACTTTAGGAAAGCTCTTATGGCAATAATATGATAATTAATCGTCTTAATATTGAGATGAAGATCATCAATTAAATATTTACGGTAGTCCATAATCTGCATAGGATGTATAGTATTTACATCAATATCTCCTACAAAACCTAAAAACCTCCTCAACCATAATCAGTAATTACTAATGGTGTTGGGACTCGCATTCTTCGTATTTCCCAAATAGGAAATATACAGATCAATTAGTTTTGCAAGGGTTGCGTCCATGAATTCATTATTTGAAATAAACTAGCTAAGCTTTTGATGCTTATAACTTGTTTTCCCTTTGAGTGCATATTGTATAATGATGTGTCTTTTACTATTGTAATCAGATTGAATCCAAAGAATATCTCAGATTTTTACACCTGCTTTATTAAACCATTTGTGTAAACCTTGTTGTTTCATTACTCTCCAGAACCACTCTTCTGCTAATACCTTTCATCGTGGTAGTTGATACGCAAGTCTTGAAAGATCTTTCTCATATACAACAAATACCTTCTTTGGAGCAAGTATATCTTTATCTTCAAGCTCTTCTTCTATTGAGTCATCATCGTCCATAATTAATTTATATTCTTTTTGTATATCTTCACTTGTCCAATCTTGTACTTGATATCCCATCTCCAAAAGTAAAGCACGAATATCCTCATCTTCTACATCTCCAAGTAGTTCTAGTGATCTATCTTTCTGCTTATTCTCTGCTGATACTGGGTCAAAATGTAATACATAAGCTGAGATAATCTGAAGCTTATTGTACATAAACTGCAAGAGTGGCTTCCTAAATTGATCAAAAATAATACTGTAAGTAAAGATTTGCTCCCCTATTGTTTCTGCTGGAATCTTTGTATCAATCTTGTATTTTGAAGTCTTGAAAGATTCTAAAATATGCTCAATAAGCTGATTTTTATATTCATTGATTACCTCACTATCTACTACTTCCCCTTCCATAACTTCATCTACCTTATTCATAATCCAGATAATACCTTTTTGAAGAAGCAGTCTCCCTTCTTGATCATGAATATTGAGAACTATACTTTTATCTTTATTGTTTTCATTTGTTTTTACCTCTATCTGGAAGCTTACATCCTCAATTTCAAACCCAAACTCTTGAGATCAGATAAATCTTGTCTGAATGTAGGTCAAGATCTCGTTTCGTAATTTTCCAAACTCTAGAATTCCTTCATCATATCTAGAAATATCCAATACAAAAGCAAATAATCTGGCTTTGAGTACATGTCTCAAGAAATCATTTCCAAGTCCTTTTCCCTCACTTGCTCCCTCTACCAACCCAGGAATATCAATAATATTCCAACTTTGATCGTTATATACTACTGACCCCAAGTTTGGTACCAAAGTCGTAAAGTGATACTCTGCTACTTTTGCTTTGGAGTTTGAAATAGAATTAATGATGGACGATTTTCCTACTGATGGCATCCCAATTAACCCCACATCTGCTAGCAATTGGAGTTCAATTTCGATAGTTTTCTTTTGTCCGGGTTCTCCAGCGAGACTAAAATCTGGAAACTGAACAGTAGAATTTTTGAAATGCATATTTCCTGCTCCTCCTATTCCTCCCTTACAGATCACGAACTGTTCACCATGCTCTGTAAAATGATACACAATCTTACTTGTTTTTACAGCCTCTGAACTCGTGTCATCCCCTTCTTCATCGTCTGATCCGTCGTCATAAAGCATACCATTATGATCAAATTCATAATGACTCTCAATATGCTGATCTTCACCTTCACTAGGAGTATGTACAATCTTGATAATACTTCACACAGGAACTGGAATAATTAGATCTTCGGCAGACTTTCCATATTTATCTGATGATTCACCAGGAAATCCATGATGGGCGGCTCGTTCTTTTTGAAATCTGAGATGAAGTAAGGTATTATAATTATTATCAGCTTGAAAAATCACTGATCCACCATGACCACCATTACCTCCATTTGGTCCACCATAAGGCACTCATGCTTCACGTCTTGCACTCGTGGCACCATCTCCTCATTTTCATGAGACACAAATAATCTGAACTTTATCGTAAAATTTCATAGGGTTAATATCGTAGTATAAGGGCAAAAAGTTATAAACTTCATCATACTCAATGTCGCTCCTAAATCAAGAAGGAAACTCCTTTCTTAAAAGTACTTGACAAATATAATATTATAATTAAGATATATTGCCCCAAATACAAATACGGGGAAAATATGAGACCATTATTTTTTTTACTCACTTTGGCGACTTGTACTATCGTTGCCGCACTTTGCTGCGTAGTATTCTTCGAAAGTTCAATGCCACTGCTTCAGACAGGAGTAGTAATAATAACAGTAGGTTTGTCCTATTTTTTAGGATTTTACGCCCGTAGCGCTGTTACAACGAAAAAGTGAATCAGAATCAATGTAGTGTTGTATTGTCAACACTACATTTTTTTTAAAATTAAAAGTCCCTTCTTACTGCCATATATTCTGCGATTCCTTCAAAATAATCAAGTACTTCTTCATTGAGAGCTTTATTTTGATTAGATTCTCTGAGTTCTTGGATCACCTTTTGTGCTTGTGTAGCAAATTCTGTAGCTTTCTTATAGCTATAATCGAGTGCACCAGAACTCTTTACTACATTTCTTACGAACTCAGCTTGTTCTGAAGTAAGATCTCCTCTTCCCCATAGTCCAGTAATAATATCTCTTTCAGCTGACGTACAAAGTTCCAAAGTCTTTAATATAAGCAGAGTTTTTTTACCTTCTTTGATATCACTATAAGC
>CAYVXG010000031.1:0-2501 GCA_964455295.1 uncultured Candidatus Peribacteria bacterium | reverse complement strand
GTCTTTTCCTCATCACCAAATAAACCAATTACATCATCCTGAAGCTGAAAGGCAATCCCACAAGGCAAAGCATATTCCATCAGTTTATATTGTAACTTTTCAGACCCTCCTGCTAAGATGATTCCTACCAACAATGGAGTAAGATAGGTATAAATTCAAGTTTTGCTATGATGAAGATCATAAATATCTTGTTCTGTAAAAACCTGAGAGTTTTCCAATATAATATCAAAAGATTGACCATACAAAGTCTGACTAATTCATTGGAATAAACAGTCAAGTGCAATAATAACCACTTCTGGTTCAAATCCAGACTTGAGAAGCGTTTGATAACCCAATGTAAGCGCATAATCTCCAACATTGATAGCCATACTCGCTCCAAAATGTTCTTTGTATTCTGATTGAAGATTTTTCTCATGATAGTTTTCATAGTGTTTATGAGTAGTAGCTTTTCCTCTTCTGATACTATCTTGATCTTGGAAATCATCATGAATGAGTAAACCTGTATGTACAAATTCAATACTACTGCTGGCTATAAGCAACTTCTCTTCATCCTTATCTTTGGCAGAAGAAATCAGCTTATATCCATAATAAATCAAAGAAGCTCTCAGTCTTTTAGCAGCACGAGTATTATGTTCCATGAGATGGTCAAGTAACTCTTCCCCTATGGAACTAATTTTTTTAGATTTGGTAAAAAGAGTATGATTGATACTTTCAGGTTTATGATTATGCCAAATTTGTAAGATTACTTTATCTATTTTGTCTACAAAGGCTGTAAGAGTCTGTTTTGCGAATTGTACTTTATTCATATTTTACCCAACATACAAATATAAATCTCCAATCATGCTTTGGAAAGCAACTTTTTTGATATTACGTTTGAGGTTTTTACTTATCCAATCAAAGATCAAACCTCCTCCTATCTCTCTTTTTTCATCGTGCTCTTCGTCACCAATTACCATGATAGCCATCTTATTTTTCTTAAGAAAGTCAGACAATGCATTGTGGTAATTTTTATCCGCTTCAATATTCTTCTTCAACCCTTCCACGCTGATTTTCAGAATATAAAAATTTTTTAATGGACTGATAATCTGAGAAACACACACAAAAGTATCAAATTTAAACCCTCATTCATAAGCTTCAGTATTTTCAGATGCATCAATACACTCTAAAGGTGTTGTAGCAAAAGTAGATTGTAATAAAGTTTCTTGAGTATTTTTATAGTAAGAATAATCTGATTCATAATCACAACTTATGATACACATACTCTCATATCCTTGCTGAAGCAATAAAGAAAGATAAAGAATAATAAACCATACATCAAGCACGTCTCATGACAAAGCCAAATACCCGATTTGTAGTTTCTCTTTATGAATTTTAGCAAGCTTAGGAATTTTAATTTTTTGAGCTTCTTGAAAGGTTTGAAGCACAGCTTCGTGAAAATCTCTAGGGTCATTATACCAATCAGGGAAATTTACATATTGGAGGTTTTGATTATGTGTTATATTCATATGTTTCTATCAAAAGTATTAAGGTTTATTGACTTCCACAATTTACCTTGCTATTGAGGTTGGTACAGAAAGCAAGACATCATTGTACGCTATTAGCATTGAGTTCTTTTACAGTTTCTTTCGTAGTATAGACTACCTGACTCAGTAAAGGATAATATCTCGTGGTAGTAAGTGGAAGTGCAATACTAGATAGTGCTTCATTAGAATCTTCCATGTCCATGATTTTGCTCAGTGTGCTATTCATAGTAGTAGTTAGTCCTAATACTTTAGCTTCCTGAGGTTCAGTGACATTACCAGCACTTTTGATGAGGTAAGGAGCTCTTGGTTTACAGGGGAACAAGCCCATCTTTTGTAGAGAATACAGAGATTCAGAGTCATTTCAAAGCTTATCCAATTGAACACTATTTTCTTGCTGAATACAATCATCAAGCTGTGCTACTACTACTTGTTTATCTTCTTCCAGACTTTGAATAGTCTCTTGAAGGTTTTGTTTAGCAGGATTAGGAACTTGAGGACCACGATATTGTATTCCTCGTGAATCTCCAAACCCTTTGAAATATCCTTTTGATTTAAGATTTGAGAGTTTTTGGAAAGAGGTTTTGAATTTATTGAGAGTAGTTTTGAGTTCTTTTCCTGCACTCTTACCAAATTCTTTTCGTAAGGAAGATGCCTTGCCGAAACTCGCATTACAAGCAGTTCCTAGATTAGCCGTAGCACAGGCATACGCATCGTCAAGAGCTTTTCCTCGGACGGGACTGATAGAATATCCTACCTTTTCATTGGATTCGTATTTGAAGTCTGTTTTAGCTCTAATTACAATGTGATTTTTTACAGTTCTTTGAGTATAGTTCAACCAGCCAATGAATTGTTGGTAGCTAATTCATGAAGAGAATAAGACCTGATTATTTCCGCCAGTCATGAATATATCACTATAGACTGAGAAAATGCTCTTCAAAGATTCGAGTTGCGCAACAGGGATAGGATCCGTATAGACAT
>CAYVXG010000030.1:0-10746 GCA_964455295.1 uncultured Candidatus Peribacteria bacterium | reverse complement strand
TTCAGCAGCATCAAGAGTCATGCCCTGTGATTTATGTACGGTGATTGCTCGCGCGAGCTTCAGAGGAATCTGAGAGATAGTAGCAAGCACCGAATCTCCATTTTCTATGCTCCATATTTCAGGCTCCACTCTAATCTTTTCACCCGACTTCAATTCCACTACAGGAAGATTATCATATCATTCAAAAGATACCACAATTCCTGTGGTTCCATTATTA
This sequence comes from uncultured Candidatus Peribacteria bacterium, assembly GCA_964455295.1. Taxonomy (GTDB): domain Bacteria; phylum Patescibacteriota; class Gracilibacteria; order Absconditabacterales; family Absconditicoccaceae; genus CALMFT01. The sequence goes on along the minus strand of CAYVXG010000030.1, from coordinate 10,529 downwards.
TATCATTTTGTTCCATTGTTTTTGAGAAAGATTACTTGTGCACCAAGTTTTAGAGTGAGAACTTCCATAGCCAACATACCTTTCTTGATAACTTCCAAAAGTTTCTTATCACCACTTCCTTTATACGAGTAGCTATATTGTACAGAATCCAACTTATCCAACTGCTCCTGGTTGATGCGATCTACATCAGCATTATGAGTATAAAGTCTCACCAAAGCAGGATGATCAATATTCTGATTCATTCTTGTATGAAGCAATTCAATACTTTCTGAACTCATTTCACCCGTTCTGAGTTCATCTAGTATTCTTGTAAAAATACCCACCGTCTGTCTATGTTGAGTTTCCAAATAGCAAATAGCAAATTCTGCGTTCTTTCGAGCCTTGGAAGCAAAGGCAAACCTCTTCTTGTCTGCTCCATTATTGAGTCCAAGCAAGAGTTGATCAGGATCTTCAGCCTGATACTTCACTACTGGAGGAAGTTGGAAAAAATCTCCACACAGAATAACTTGTAGACCACCGAAAGGACGATTGTTTCGTCTCACTTGCTGACAGACCTTATCTATCATATCGATAACATTAGCACTCAGCATAGAAATTTCATCTATAATCAGAACTTTGGCTTTGGTAATATTTTTGAATATATTTTCCTTTTGAATAATGAGCTCGATATCATGGTCTGTAAGATATTCTTTTATTCCTATTCCACTCCAACTATGAATAGTTACACCCCCGATGTGAGTGGCAGCAATACCAGTGGAAGCAGTAATTGCTACGACTACCTCACTATTCCAAAGGTATTGCACATATTGATTGATCACATAAGTTTTTCCACTTCCCGCTTGCCCAGTCAGAAACACGTTTTTACCCGATTTTAAAATGTCTAAAGCAGTGGATTGTTTCATACGTAAGTAAGTAGATAAGTATCCTAATTACAATAATCTTATCCTAAAATCAAGGCTGTTTATTCTTCTTTTCAGAAATTATCAAGAAAAAACTCCGCATACACGGAGCTTCATCAGTTTATCTTTATAATTTTAAAGAATAATTATCTCACCATCGTAGGATGAATTCCAATAATTTCATTTCCAAGTTTCACAGTAATTACATCTTCACCCTTTCTATCTCCATACAAAATAACTGTTTTCTCACCTCCTTTGATATAATCAATAAGTCCCCCTCCTATTCAGACTATTTTATTTTTACTTACAAATGATAATTCTTTGCTCAGATATCCTTCATAAGGTTTACCATCTTTTCTTACTACAATGGTAATATAAGCTTTTCCTTGATAAGCAATAGCTTCATTTTCTTCTTTTTGTAAGTCTACAATCTCGATAGTGTAAGGACTTTCATCAATTTGGAATATTTTCTGATTAAGAATACGATTAGCATTTGTTTGAGTAACAGCAGCAATATAAGTAAGTGGAGTGGTTTCTTCTTTAACTTCTGCTTTTACAGGAGCTACTTCCTTAGTAGGTGCTTCTTTGATTGACTCTTTTACGGGTTCGTTTTTTTCTTTAACTGGAGTTTCCTTTATAGTTTTTGGGGTGGCACTGTTAGCAGACGCAATAAGAGCACTTCCAATAAGAGCTTCCTTTTTAGCTGCAGCCGCTCTGGCTATTTCCATAGATTTTTCTAAGTTTCCATTGAGCTCGATGAACAAAATAGGATCTACAGTATTCTTAGCTAAAAGATCTCTACATACACCATTCTGTACAGCGCTCATATAGCCTGATTTACAGTCATAATAAGCATAAGGATAGGTTTTTTGTTGAGTAGTAGTAATAGCAAAATCAAGATGATATCCAAATGGTCAGATAGTGAATCCTGATTTACCTACCTCTCCTATAAATTGTCCTTCTTTTACTGTATCTCATTTAGATATTAATATCTTACTCAAATGTGAATAAGAACTCCATATTTTTTTACCATTTCATACATCATGTTCTATAGTTATAGAATTTCCAAAACCTGCTAATTCTCCAGCAATAATTACTTTACCAGCTCCTATAGCATATACTGGAGTTCCTTCGGCAGTAGCAATATCTGTACTTGGAGCTCCCCCATTATTGAAATCCCACCCATCGTTGTAAGATCCGCCCCATATATCCGAATAGATAACTTGAGTATTCCAATCCTTAGTATAATTTTCATAATTTGCCTGTGCTATGATAGGCAAGCCCATTTTACAATCATCATTGAGCGTAGACCAGTTTACAGATTTACATTCAGCTCTCGGTTTCGTAACTTGATCGAGTGGATAACTCCATCCTTGTGATACAGTCGTACCAGCAAGTAGTGCTACAGCAACGGATAAAGTCAGTGTTTTCTTGAATCAAAATCTCATAGTAAGATGATAATTTATAAAATGTCAATATTAACACATATATAATACATATAAATTATACATTTGTCAAGTATTTTAATCATAAATGTTTAATAAGTAAAATATTTGGCTTAGGTAAGCCATTTTATAAAAAGAGAAAATAGTCTGAAAGAGTGCGCGTAGAGGGAACTGTAGAAAATTGTGATAGTATATAAGTAGTAGAAAAAATATTTTTGAATAGTGAGTATTCTTTATTATCATGACTTTATACACACCAGATTATATCATTATCCACCCCTCTTTCATGGCCAAACATATTACAGTAAACGACAAAATGCAACAAGCTTATACTTATGAGCTCACCCAGCCCATGGGAGAAAACTTTGATGAGAGGTTTCATCCAGATCTTACACCCCAGGAAATGCTGGAAGCATGAGTGTTTGGTGGTAAATATATGACGGATTGTCAGGATGAATTCCCAAAATCATGGTTTAAGAATGCTAAACTTTCTCCTCTTAAGAAAAATCCAAAGCTCAATTTCTTTGGTATCAATGCTTCCTTACCTCTCAAAGAGCGACAGAAAAAAGGTCGAATCTATCCAGATGATCCCAGAGGTCGATTCCAATGGTATTGTAGATACTATATGGGCCGTAGGATTCCTGAAGAAGATAATAGACAGATAAAAAGACGAGGAAATATGAGAAGACATACGATGGCAATTATCAAAAACTGTCATCCCATGGATTGGGATTGTAGAAAAAGACAAAGACAGGCGGTATTACACCGAGCTTATGATTCTAGAAAAATGTAGATCTTTCCTAAATTAAATATTACTTAATCCATTCCTTAAGATTTTCTCTTACTTTCTTAATTTTAGGGTCAATTACTATCTGACAATAGGGCTTCTTAGCATTCTGATTATAAAAATCTTGATGGTATCCTTCTGCTATCCAGAAATTTTCTGCAGGCAGAATATGCGTTACTATACTATCTTCATATAGTTCCTTATTGAGTTGATTTACTTTGTTATCAATAGTTTTCTTTTGTTCCGGAGTTGTATAAAAAATCACTGATCTGTACTGTTCTCCAGTATCAGCACCCTGTTTATCTATACTTGTCGGATCATGACTAATGAAAAATGCATCCAATAAGATATCTAAAGGAATAATCTGAGGATTGAATACGACTTGCACGACTTCGATATGACCCGAAACTCCAGTGCTCACCTGCTCATAGCTTGGATATTCTCTTTTTCCTCCCATATATCCAGATTTCACTTCTATTACACCAAGAAATTGTTGAAATACTGCTTCAATACACCAGAAACAACCTCCTCAGAAATACACAGTTTCACGCTCCGCTTGTAGATCCTGTGCAATATTGTTGGTTTTGAAAAACTCTTCTATCTTATCTTGAGCTACAAATCTCATACTCAAGGAATTCACACAATGACGGGTATTTTTTTCAGTCATGCGTTCGCCCACAAAAACATGCCCAAGGTGTCCATGGCAGTTGTGACAAGTAATCTCAGTTCTATAACCATCTTTGTCTGTAGTCCAGTCTACCGCACCAGGAATGGCTTGATCAAAACTTGGTCGTCCACATCCACTATCAAACTTAGATCCACTGGTATACAATGGTGCATTACATCTACGACATATGAAAATTCCTTCTCTTTTCTCATTGAGTAATTCTCCCGTTCCTGCACGTTCTGTACCTTTATCTACAATTATATGTTCTTCTTCAGTTGTGAGTTTGTTTCGAGTCATAGAATATTTGTAAGAAAATAAATATCTATAAACTGAATATTTAGATTAACTTATGATTTTACAAGAGGTTTTTTCATATCAAATACTACCTTTTCTCCCTTACTTACCTTTTCATACCCAAGTTGCCCACATGCTCCTTTTATCTTACGTCCACGGTTGATACGAGCAGTAACTGTTAATCCAGCACTTTCCAGAATGTCTCTAAATTTGAGGATAGATTCTGTGGATGATTCCTCAAGGTCTGGCATAGCAGGATTAGGATTATAAGGAATAAGATTGACATGTGCGTTACGATCTTGGAGTAATCTTCCCAGTTCGTAGGCTAAATCTGGAGAATCTGTCATATCTTTGATCATGATATATTCATAGAAAATTCTATTCCCCGTAGCTTCTGTATATCTATCAATTGCTGCCATTAGTTTATCCAATGTATAATTTTTAGCGATAGTGGGTATAAGTTTTTCTCTCAGATCTTGATTTGGTGCATGTAAACTAAGGGCTAAAGCACAATCAATTCCATCGGCAATGAGTTTATCGATACCAGGAATTATTCCCGAAGTACTAATCGTCACATGTCTTTTACCAAGACTCAAATATTCTTGTTTGAGCATGAAATCAAGACTTGTTTTTACATTATCATAATTGAGCAATGGTTCTCCCATACCCATAAATACTACATTTCTAATTTTCCACCATGTTCCATCTTCCTTTTTCCCAAGCTTCGTTTTCAGATAATTATTTACCCATATAATCTGAGCTATCATTTCTGAATAGGAAAGATTCTTACCAAAACCGAGTTTTCCCGTTACACAAAAGATACATCCCACGGGACATCCTACTTGTGAACTGATACAAATCGTGACTCTATTGAGATATTCTATTTTATTCCCCTTATTATCCCCTTCTTTTTTATGATAATGATACATTACTACTGTCTCTAAGATACTTCCATTTGATAGTCTGAATCCTATTTTCGTACTTTCTGGATTTTCATGCACACTATCCACTTCAAAAGGGAGAATTTCAAACTCTTCAGCTAATTTATTTCTTAACTCAAGAGATAAGGTAGTCATTTCTTGAAAATCAATAACAGAATTTGTGAAAATCTCTGTGAGAATTTGTTTTTGACGAAAGGAAGGAAGCTTTTCCTCCTTCATCCATAATATTAATGCTTCTTGATCAAATATTGATTTTTTTACTTTCAGATCCAAAATATTCAATTTAACAATATAAATTTTTACAAATAGAAAATACTTTCTTGTAATGAATTAAAATAAAGATAGTTATTTATAATAGTTATTCAATCTTATTCATCTTGTAATCTTTGATTTACCTAATGTTTAAAAAGATCTTATTGAGTATACTGTTAGCCTTATCTTGTCTCTATTTCACTTCAAACATACATGCCTATACTTTGGGAATTTACTCTCAGACAAAAACAGTCCAAGAAATCCAAGATGTAGAGAAAAAAATTACTCCTTATCAACTTCAAGTGTCCGCCTTTATTTTTGATAGATATAGCCGCCAAGGAAGTAGTGTAGTAAAAGACATTGTAAATAAGCTAGGTACAGGAGAAAGAATTTATCATATTACCCTTTCCCCAGAACTTCTCACTGCCACTCAAGTAGCATCAGGTTATTTTGATAGTGAATATAGAACTTTTTTCGAAGATGTGAAAAAATACAATATGAAAGTAATATTTCGCACTATGCATGAAATGAATGGTGGTTGGTATGCTCGATGAAGCGATCCTACTTCTTTCAAAAGAGCTTGGAAAAGAGTATACGCTCTCTCTAGGGAAGTTGGTCTTGATAAATCTCAGATTCAATTTGATTTTTCTTTCAATCGACACGATATGCCTCTAGATCGAGGTAAAGTAAAAGACGACGAAGGCTATGTCCCCAATCAATCAAGTCCTCTTATCACTTGTGACCTTGCACAAAAAGCTAAAACAAATTGTCTCACTCGAGAAGATTATTATCCAGGTCATCAATATGTAGATATAATCTGATTTTCTGTATACAATTGGGGTAAAGCTACCAGTAATCGCCAGTGGCTAAGCTTTATTGATATTATTTTTGATCAAGAACGAAATAACCGATCAAGAATACTTACCAAAAAGAAACCAATTTATATAGATGAAATTGGAACTACTGCTGTCTATTACAATCAAGCATTTGATTGGTGAAAATCCCAAAAAACCTTCGCTCTTGATAAGTATGATAAAAGTAAATGGTTACATGATCTTGCAGAGTTTGTAGATAATACTCCTGAAATTATTGGAATGAGTTATTTCAATGTAGATTATACTCATGGACTTGCTCAACGCATTATAGGAGAAGCAGATTGGAAAATTATAGATCCACAAAAAGGTATCTTATATGATGGAGCTCATGAACTTCTCAAAAGAAATGATAGTCTTGATGCCAGTTTATTGTTTGAAACTACAAAAGCTCCCATCAAAACTATCTCAACAAAAAATAGAACTGGAACCATCCTCTCTCTTCCTTCCAAAGTAAAAACTCCTTCTGCAAAAACATGATCTTTGACTTCAGTAACAAAAACTTGAGATGTAATTACTGGTAATGTAGTTATAGTAAGAAGAATGCTAAGCTTAAAGTAATATCTACTCCTTCGCTAAATATTTGAAAATTTTTTCCTTGTTATTTCTTTTTGGAACATCTTCCATTACCCATGAAAATGCTTTCTTGAGCAAGAAACCTACTTCTGGAGAAGGGGAAAGTTCAAAACGTTTCATAACATCTTCTCCATTTACCATCATCTTATCAATTGTAAATTGTCCTTCAGATTTTTTTAAATCATCAAGAATATCATATAAAGAATTTACATTATCAATTTGAGGTTTTTGTATTGGATTGTAATGTCCCGCACGATCCCCTCTCGTAATATCAAATAAATTACATACTTGTTTATATCCTACTTCAGAATATAATTCTCTTATTTTCTTTTTCCAGAAATCTGGTTTTGACATCAATATTTCTCCAGGTTTCATATGATTTTTGATATACCATTTTATTTCAGAAATTTCCTTAGTATTGAATCCTATTCTTGTGAGATCTTCTTCTGCGAGATCTTGACCGCAATTGACATGATTGAGCCAACCTGAATAAATGAACGATCTTTCTTCTTCACCAAGATTGAAACTATGAGAGTGGTATTGTTCTACCTTACCACAATCATGATAAAGCATAGCTATTCTTACCAAATAGTTAGTATTAATGGTCTGTAGGAAACTCAGTGCTAACAGACTATGTGTGTAAACATCAAAAGGATGATATCTTACAGGTTGGGGTAAATACTTGATAGAGTGGATAGCTGGAAAAAGCGATTTCAATAAATTGAGTTCATCAAGAATTGCAATATATGCGAAAGGATTTGGTCCAGAAAATACTTTTTTCATTTCATCATGAATACGTTCCTTACTAAGATTTTTTACCAGGAAATAATGTTTTTTCATACTCTTCCAGGTATTTTTTTCATAATCAAAATCTATTTCCAAAAGATCATCGAAGTTCAAAGTATTTTGAAATCTTACTGCTCTGAGTATTCTCAATGCATCTTCTGTAAATCTCAAATCAGGATTTCCTACTGCTCTAATCTTACCATCAATAATATCTTGAATTCCCAAATATGGATCTCGAATAATTCAAATTATAGTATTTAGTTCCAAAGATTTATCTGTACAAAACTTCTCAAATGTCTTTTTATCTAAGTTACCTTTTGGTAACAAATCATTAATAATTTCATGATCTTGTAGAATCAGGAATCCATCAATAACAATAAATTTATTGTCTTTGAGAGCTTGAGTTATAAATTCATCTTTATATTCAGTTTTGGAAATACTTTTCTTAGTAGGTTTTGAAATTTGACTATAATACAAAGCATTGATAGTAAAGTCTCTTCTCCCAGCGTCTACAACAAGATTATCAGACCATTGGACTTCATCAGGATGACGTAAGTCACTATAAGAACCTTCTTCACGGAAAGGGGTGATCTCATACATAATTGTTTTTTTATTATCTTTTCTTACTATAGTAATAGTACCATATTTCTCAGTACGAAACAATGAAATCTTATCTAATTCATCTTTTTTGAGTTTAGCATTGAGAGTAGTTCGTAGATCGTCTGGTTCCGCACACATGGTGAGGTCTACATCAATAATATCTTTATTTTTTCAGATAATACAATCTCTCACTACTCCTCACACAAAGAAAAAATCCTTCAATCACATTATTCCTTCGAGAAAATGAATATGATCTTGTAAATGAGTAAGGGAAGAAAAATTAAGATGCATGATTAAGAGTTTGAATAATTTCTATTCCATATTCTTTTTGTAAATCTTCTCGATGACCCTTGAGTTGAGGCTGTTTGAGGTAAGTAGCGAATTCACTTTCCATCATATGTTGTTGGGTTCTATCTTTAAGTAGTGGATGATCTAAATCTCCATCATATTTTTTAAGTAACGCCATTCCTCTATAAGTCTTATATCGTTTTATAATCTGATCTTGTTCTGCTTTGGTGAAGTCTTCATCTATATCTTGGAAGTATAATTCACAGGCTGCGTTATACACTTGTAATTTCTGAAATTCATTATTGATAGGTCTGTTATATTCACTTACTATTTTATTTATGTTATATATTACCTTCATAATTTTTTCAAAATATTGTGGGGAATTCTTATATTCAAAATATCCTAATATACTCATAAGGTTAAGGATATATTTCTTATTTTCTTGAGTCCAATGATTAAAATTATCATAAGTAACTTTATTACTAGTTTGATTCGTCCACAAAATATTTTCTGCTTTACTCTTAGTTTCTTCTCGAGTTTGATTTAATATGTTCATGATAGAGTGTTTTACAATATAAAAACATATTATCTTACTAATATATTTCTGTGTATTACTTATAAATATCTAACTAAGGTAGTCAACAATAAATGCAAACAGGATATTTAAGGAAAAGTATATTGACATGAAGTTCTTATTTTTTATATTTCATAATGTTATTATTATTATTCAAAAAACAATAAAAGAAATTAAAGAAATGACATCAATGAATGGGCGAGAAATCGCTAAAGAAAGTGGCTGTTCCACTTCAAAAAAACCTCTTACTAAGCTCGAATTAAAGTATTCATTATTTATGATGTGCTGGATAACCATAGTATCAGCCCTCACAATTGGTTTATACTTTTTGATAAGTTACTACTACCCTCACTCCAATTAAATTATAATTGAAGGATGAAAGGGTGGCAAGATGAGGAGGATCTAGCGTTAGAAGTAAATTGGAAGATAAACATGAAGATAGAAATTAATATTTAGAAATTAATATTATTATTTTCAATCTTATAAATTCATATTACCCATATACCTAGTATTCAAACTTCTTAAAAAAATTCTTTAACAAATCGTCTCTAGGATTTCCTAAAGGCGTTTTTTCTTACGCTTATTTCAGATTATATAATTATTTTCCTATTACTTTTTTGTTTCCCATATAAGCTTGTAATACTTTAGGGATGAGGATAGAACCATCCGCTTGTTGGTAATTTTCCATGATAGCAACCATAGTTCTTCCCAAGGCGATCGCCGTAGCATCATTCATGTGTATAAAGCCCTTGCGTCCTGCATCAAATTTGTCCTTAAACTTCGTTCCAAGTCTTCTGGCTTGATAATCAGTAACGTAATCAGCACTATGCGTCTCACGGTATTTTCCTTGCGAAGGTATCCAGGTATTCACATCCACGTGTCTATAATCCACTGCTCCCATATCTCATGTACAACACAACATTACTTCATAAGGAAGATTGAGTTGTTGTAAAAGGTATTCTTGAACTGCTACCATAAACAGATGTTCTTCCATCCCTTGTTCTGGAGTAGTAAAGGTTTCCATTTCAAGTTTATCAAATTGATGTTGTCTGATCATACCTTTGGTATCCTTTCCATAAGAACCAGCTTCTCTACGGAAAGCACTACTATATCCAAGATATCTAATTGGTAAAAGATCTGCATCTATGATCTGATCCATATGCATTGGTCCGATGCTATGTTCTGCACTAGCTACCAATACCATATCATCATGAGTGAGTTCGTAAGTCTGATCGTTGGGATTATATCTTCCCATTTTTTTCATTACTTCCTTCTTCATAATTACAGGAGGAATAACAGGAGAGAATGGCTTATTACTTACTTTGAGATTATTATCTTTTATAATCTGATCTATAGTTTCTTGGTTTGAAAGTGTTTGGAAAACTCGGTTTACAAGTGCAAATTGGAGGAGCGCGAGATCATTTTTGATATATACAAATCTACTTCCACTCACCTGCCCAGCAGTATCAAAATCTAAGATATCAAGAGCAAGTCCAAGATCAGCATGATCTTTGACAGGGAAATCAAATTGTTTTGGTTCACCTCGTT
>CAYVXG010000029.1:4993-11531 GCA_964455295.1 uncultured Candidatus Peribacteria bacterium | reverse complement strand
ATATACTTGCCTACTATCTGCAGAAATAATCTCCACAGGTTTTCCTAATCTTTTCGCCAATTCCAAACTCAAGCGGGTTTTCCCTGTTGCTGTTTGTCCATAAATAATAGGAATAAAACCCTCTTCATAAGAAGAGAGTATTTGTTTTACTAGGGATGAAATATTAAAATTCATGGAGGGTTTTCTTTAGTGAGATTCAAATATAATCCTTACAATTGTTTTAACTTTTCATTCAATGCATACAAATGAATTTGTATCATCAGATAGTATAAAATACTCAGCAGAATAAATTTTGTTTGAGACTGTAAACTGTTTCTTTGTTGGAAGGTTGATACCGCTTCGCAATCCACAAAGAAAGATTTTTCTCCATCAAAAATAAAATTAGTAGAATTACGAATATCATATGTCACATGCATATTTTTAATTTTTTCCAAGTTTGTTCGTTTTCTTTTACCATGATCGATTCAAACTGTTCCCCTTACGTCAGAAATACATCAGTTCAAAAGTGCTTTTTGAGAAGAGAGAAGAACAGATTTCATAGACTGAATAAGTTCTTTAGAATAGTTTTTAGGTGTAATATCTTTCAGTAATGTCCATTTAATATATTCTTGAAAAATTACTATTTCATCTTGATGATGACAGACTCGTGTTTCAGGAATATTTTCAAAATATTGGGAATTGAGAGTAAGGGCATTAGAAATATCTTCAGGGTTTGGAGAAGTATGATGAGAAGAATTCTTAAACTGCTTCATAACATATTTTCAGTCAGTCAAAAGAAATATCTTTTTACCCCTCATTCAAGATGATAATCAAAAGTATCTTTTCTTTTTTGTAATAAGTTCTCAGGAACTGTAACCATGGCAATATAGTAGGATATACTGACATTTTATAGACATACTTTATAGATTGTCAAGAGCATTTTTTGCTGCATCTTCTTGAGCTTTTTTCTTACTTGTTCCATATCCTACACCCAATTCTTTATCATCCAAAAGAACCGTGCTCTTATATTTTACATAATTCAGCTTATCATCTTTTTCAATAATTTCCTCAGTATATACAGGAAGTTTTTTATATACAGATTGAATTTTTTCTTGTAACAATGATTTATATCCTTTTGTTCACGCCAATGTTATAGTATCTTTCTTGCTGTACACATGTTTCAATATAAACTGTGAAACTGTCCTTATTCCAAACTCAAGGTAAATATACCCTATCAAAGCTTCTACTGCATCTCAAACTATACTCTGATTATTTCTCCCCTCCTTTCTTTCTTCCCCTTTTCCGATGAAAATAACTTTATCAAGTCCAATACTTTTTCCTACTTCATACAGACATTCTTCTCTCACCAAACTAATCTTATATAAGGTCATCTGTGCTTCATCAAAATGAGGATTATCTAGATAGAGTTGAGTAGCAATCATCATACCCAATATACTATCTCCCAAGAATTCTAGTCTTTGATTATCAGGAATTGACTTTGGAGACTCAGTTGCGTAAGAAGTATGTGTCAATGCTTCCCTAAGTAGTTTTATATTAACATCTTCTGGGGAGTCAGGTACTACACTGTGAATAAATTGGATGATGGCTTTGCTGGTAATCATAGGGGAGAATTATAATCTATAAATAATCTGAATTAGTTTATGCAAGGAAATCTGTGTTTTTAATAAATTTTAAAGATTGTAATAATCAGATAACTCAGATCATAGCTGCATTATCAGTACTGTATACTTTTTTTACTGGTCTGAGACATTGTACATTATCTCAAGATAGTTTATCCAATGCGACACTTACTTTTTCAAATAATCTATCATTGGCACTTACTCATCCTACAAGTCCAAGAATTTGAGCTTGAGTAATTTGTGCTGCATGAAGAGTTTTAGTCATCAGAATATCACTCACACACTCTTGAAATTCTCGACATACTTCTTGTATATCTTCTGGAGTCAAGGTTTCAAGAGGATATTTTTGGAGGAATTGATAAACTTGAGATTTCATTCCTGAGAAGGAAAAATTATGAATATTATTATCTATTTGATCTTGCTTGGTATTAGTTCCTTTTCCATCAAGCAGTATGCGCTTGAAGAGTTGTTTATCTCAGTGTCCGAGTGAAAACTTTGATGGGGTGTGAGTATCTTTATTTTGAGAAAATTTTTCAGCCCATTTTTTAGACATATCTGAAATCCAAGGACCACCAGGATAGCTTCCACCCAACATTCTTGCTACTTTATCAAAACTCTCCCCTGCTGCATCATCAAGTGAATAGCCAATTCTATGAAGTTCAATATTTCATGGGGTGAAGGACCCTGATACTGTGTAGATTTCATTGTGTCCACCGCTCGCAGTAAGTATAGTCCATGGAAGCGGCACTTCTTCAATATTCCTATCAAGTAATAAAGAGAAAATATGTCCGTAAATATGATTTACTCTATGTATTGGTTTATTAAAAAACAATCCAAGCATAGATGCCACCGTATTTCCTACCACTAAAGATCCTGGTAATCAAGGAGTTTTAGTAACAGTAATAAAGTCACACTCTGCTATCTGATCATATCCTATATCTCTAATAATATCTAAAATCTTTTCTTCATGAAGTCTATACGCCAATTCTGGAACTACTCCACCAAATTGTTGGTGCTCAGTAATTTGTGAGTAAGTACGCAAAATAGGGTTTGCAAAAAAACCATTCTCATAACTTACAAGAGCAAGAGAAGTATCATCACAACTAGTTTCTATGGCAAGTGTCTTTAACATAAACAATTTAATGAGCTGATTTATTTAAAGTTTTTATTTCTGTAACAATATGATATCATACGAATACAAATAAGAGTGTTCCATATCCAGTTAACACAATTGATCGTGGGTTTCAAGCGATTTGTTCAGGAGACAAAGGCATCAAAGAATCAGTCATTTGAGTACCACCAGCAAGCTGTTTGAGTATGAATAAGGGAATAAGCTGAAGTGTATTGTGGAAAATATGGATAAGGATTGCATATCTGAGTCCCCATTGAATTCTGATAAATCCAAGCATAATACCTAATAAGAATTGAGGCAATACTAATAAAATCAATAATGGATTGAAGTTTTGAGTGTCGAAGTTAGTGATATGAGCTAAAGCAAAAGCCAGAGTTAGTATCCAAAATATCCAGCCTGGTCGTCTTGCATATACTCTACTAATACGTGGGAAGAAAGGTTTTAGTATTCGAAAACTTCCTACTACTGAGAGTAAGAATAAAGAATAGCTAATCAAAGATCTGTAAAATTGTTCTAACTCAAGATTTTCAATGGTATCAGATAAGAAATATTTGAGCATAAGAAATACTACAGAACCGACAAGAAAGCTTACATTCTTTCCTCACCAAACCATTCCAGCTCTGAAGAATAACTCCTCCATCAAAGGTCATAAAATTGCCGTAAGCAGAATAATCTTCAGCATATCTGGTCCAAAAATAAACTCTTGGAGTTTTATAGGTTGAAGGTCATTTTGAATTTCAGGAAAGAAAAATGTTATGATCAGAGTATAGAGTATCACGAGTACATAAAAAATACTTCGCGTTCTCCATATCATATTTGAGGAGATTGGAGTCTGAGAAGATTGCTTACGATAGCTTTTAAAAAAATTGGATAATAATTGTAGAGCGCTCATAAAACAGATTATAGTGAATTTATTTTTTAAATTAAGTATGGTCCCAGCAAGAATCGAACCTGCATTACACCCTTCGCAGGGGTGTGTCCTATCCATTGAACGATGAGACCTCAAAGAATTATATCAAAAAAAATCAAAAACTATTCAATTAAGTCATCAATTTCAATAGTATTTGGATCTTCTTTTATTTTAGTTTTTTTGAATACCTTTTTGTTTTCTGAGATGTTTCCTGATTTATCTACTTCTCCTTTCTTTTTACCCTTAGTTTTTACTTTTTTGTTAGTAATAGTAGTTTTCTTAGGTTTAATTTTCTCTTCTTTTTCTACCAGCTCCACTTCCTTGGATGGATTAATAATCATATCAATACTTGTACTTGCCTGAGCAGTTGGTTGAGGTCTATGAAATAAGAATCGATAAAGTAAGGCAAATATCGCTAAGATAATAACTCCATTTACAGGATTTCGTAACTCTAAAACCAAAAATAGAATATTGGACAATAAATAGATAGCAACTAATAAAGATGCTCTATAAGCGAATCTAGAAATAAGATGAACCTTTCTATCACTCCACCAAAGTCCAGCATAATAAAAAACAAAATATACTCCTCCCCAAATTGCAAATAACAAGCCTATCGAACCAATCAAAACTCCTGTTTGAGGATCTTGGAAAGGATCAATATACAAAACAACCAATACCAAAACTCCTAACCCAACAAGGAATTTAAGCAAAGATAAAGTCATATGAATGTTTTTGTATCGTTTTGACATCGCTTAGAATAATAATTTTCTATAATCTGAATACAATATTTAATAGTTCCTAATGCAAGATTACGATATTTTCTATATGGTGAGTATGAGGAAACATGTCCACAGGTTGAATATAATCTGCTTGATAAGAAGTGTCTAATAATTTCATATCCCTTGCAAGAGTAACAGGATTACAAGAAATATAACAAATCTTGAGTGATGGATTGTAAGTTTTGAGTTCTAATAAGAAATTCACGACATCTTCATGCAAACCTGATCTAGGCGGATCTACAATCACCAATTGTAAGTCGGAAATCTTTCCACTAAAATTTTCTAGCGCATCCTGCACCACGAATTCAGAACTCAGAATATCTTTTTCTGATTTTTTAATTTGCAAAATTTTCTCAGCCTTACCTGCAAAAAAGTGAGTACCTGAAGGAATATCATTTGCGATTGCATTTTTCTTTGCGTCAGTAATAGCTGATACTATTTCTTCAATACCAATAAGCTCCTTACCAATTCCTGATTTTAAGAAACTCAAACCAATCGTTCCCGTACCACAATACAGATCCAAAATTGTATTTGGTGATGCATTCTTGAGCGCTTCACGAGAGAGTTTAATAGCAGTAGTATAGAGTAATTCAGCACCTTTTGTATTAGTTTGGAAAAATGAAAGTGGCGAAATATCAAACTGTAAGTCATAATCAGCAATTTTGAGTGTCTCGTTAATTTTACCTTCTCCCCAAATAATTTCGAAAGTACTTTCTCTTGTAGCCACAGTATCCGCCAGCCCATCATTGGTAATCAAGATAAAAGTACTCACATGTTCTTGGAGGAAACCATCAGTTTTGAATGATTCCATAATTCCTACTCGCCCATCGTAGTTGTGACAATTGGAATGAACAGAAAGAATTACCATAAGCTGATTTGTGTTTTTTGATTGTCTCACCATGAGATGTCTCAAAACTCCTGTATGCATCATTTGATCATATACAGGGATTTCAGAATTCTTCAGAATATCTTTGATATGATTATAAACTTTATTTACTTTCATATCTACAAGAAAACATTGATCAATATCCACAATTTTACCAAACATTCATTGTCTGTGAAAGCCTAAAGATCGATCTGACAAAATCTGCTTTTCTTCTCCCCTTCCTTTGATAAATTTACCAAAGCTATATTCAATTTTATTTCTATAACCCCAAATTTCTGGACTTGCTAATACTGGTCTTACAGCTATCTTATGAGGATAATGACGGAAACTATCGACTACAATTTGATGTTTAAGTTCAAGTTGTTGATCGTAACTCGCAATCTGCCATTTACAACCCCCACATCCAGACTTACATTCAGGGACTTCGTTTTGATTATAAATATAATGAGGACATTTGATATTTGATAATACATAATCTTCTGGGAAGCTATGGATATAAACGATATGACATTGAGCATAATCTTTGTAATTTTTAACCACCTTAAGATCACACAACATCCCTGGTAAAGCTCCTCCTTTGATGATAAGTTTTTTCCCATCATGAAATTTTGCAAGGCCAATCCCCTCATAACCCACTTTATCTATGGTAATATTTTCAATAATATCGTGTTTTTTCATAAGCAATCAATTAATAAATAGCTCTAACTAGTAATTATTTTACTTTCTAAGTAAATTCAATAAATCAGTGGAAATTTGGCTCTCAAAATGTATTCTAGAGAAGTGCAAGATTTCAATACTCAATAAGAAGTTTATTTCATAAACAATCAGCCATGAAAGGACAATTGCAAGAATTACTAAATAAAGAACTTCAAAGACAACAAGACTCACTTGAGCTTATTGCTTCAGAGAATTATGTTTCTCAAGAAGTTATTTCAGCATATAGTAATGTATTTACCAATAAATATTCTGAAGGATATCCTGGTAAAAGATATTATGGAGGGAATGAAATTGTAGATGAACTGGAGCTTTACACGCAAGATCTCGCATTACAAATTTTCTGATTGGATAAGAATTCATGGGCGGTAAATGTACAGCCATTATCTGGTTCGGTAGCAAATTTAGCAGTATATACTGGAGTTCTTGAAGCAGGCGACACTATCTTAGCTATGGATTTAGCATCTGGTGGACATCTTACTCATGGTATGAATCTCA
>CAYVXG010000029.1:2829-4983 GCA_964455295.1 uncultured Candidatus Peribacteria bacterium | reverse complement strand
GATATTTGATTTGCAAAAGCTTCGCTAAACAAAGCTGGAAAATTATTATTATCTCCTTTTGAAGCAGGTTTTGATATCATAACTACAACTACACACAAAACTCTCAGAGGTCCCAGAGGAGCTTTGATTTACAGTAATACGGCTAACAATGTGAATATTGAAAAGGACATCAATAGATGAGTTTTTCCAGGTGTACAAGGTGGTCCTTTTGATCATGTATTAGTAGCAAAAGCAAGAGCTTTTGAAGAAATTCTTGATCCACAAGCAAAACGAAATCACTACTGCCGTCAGATTATTTCTAATGCTCAAGTACTCGCTGAGGAATTAAAAAACTTAGGATGGGAACTAGCAACTGGTGGCACAGATAATCATTTATTAGTACTTGATGTAAGTAAAAACAATAATCAAGATACAGGACATACAGGAAAATCAGCCGAAAAAGCTCTCGAATTGATTTGACTATCTACAAATAAACAGTTAATTCCTCATGACCCTCGCTCCCCTCTAGATCCTTCTGGATTAAGAATAGGAACTCCAGCAATTACCTCAAGAGGGCTTATTGAAGCAGATATAAAAGAACTTGCTATAATTATCAATAAATGTCTCACAAGTCAAGAAAATCATAATCTGCTCTCTTCGCAGGTATTGCAATTATGTAAAAAATATCCACTATGGTATTAAATCAATCTTAATTGATTGATATTTATCCACTAAATGATATCAAATGTTGAACGGGATATTGAAAGTAGCAAAGTGGTGAGCTATTGGAATTGCTACAGCTCAATTAGTTTCTGGTTATAAAAAAGACAAAACTTTCAAAACAAGATTAGATAAAGCTGAGGGTGTTGGAAAAATCAAAGAAGCTCTCAATTATTTAGTTGATACAAACAAAAAACTTTTCGAACAAGGAAATTTACATGAGGTAGTAGAAAATATAAAACAAAGCAGTACAGCTAGTACAATAAGAAAAAAAGTAATCAAAAAACAAACAGCAGTAAAAGAAAACATAGTATCAAATTTAGAAAAAGTGCAACTCAAATTCAACAACGCAGCTGATGAACTCAATACCAAAGCTAAAAAAACAGTTGGCGATGCTATTATTTTGTTGGAAAAAAAACTTGGCATAATCGAAGATGAACTCGAAACGTTTGAATCAAAATCTAGTACTTATGCAGATGATACTTGGACTGAATATTATAGACAACTTGCTTCAAAATTTGCTCTTTTCAAAAAAACTGCCACAAGATATATGGTAGATGGAGCCTTGGCAGCAGAGGAAAAGTTTGACGTAGAAAATAAAATCAAGTTCATTACTGATAGACTAGAACAACTCAAGAAAATGAAATAAATATCTCATGTATCAAAAATCCCTAACTCTGATTGTATACGAAGTCGGAGTTTTTTTATTTTATTTTCCTTTGATTTATGCAGCTAGTTGAATACTATTGCATCATACTTTCAATACTTTATAATGATATATTTATTTTATGGTGAAGCTTTCTTTGTAGAGCAAAAGCTCAAACATTGGAAATCCGAGTTTGCTACTAAACATGGTGCCCACAATATCTTCAAGTTTAATGTTGAAGATTGGGATACCAAAAGTATAACTGAGACCATTTGGTGAGGAGGTTTGTTTGCAGAAAAAAAAATGGTTATTATAAACTGACTTCCACCTACCACTACTGCTAAATTTAAAGAAGCTACTAAAACTGCTATCAGTTTATTTTACGATTATTTTACAGCTAATCTCGACTCTATTCCCGCAGACAATCTAATTATTTTCACAACTGGGACTCCTGACGGAAAAACAAAATGGAAGAAATTTTTCTTGGATAATACTAATACAAATATAAAACTGACAGAATTTAAATCTGATAAAAAGGAAATCATAAAATATGTTCAAGAGTATACTCAAAATCAAATTAGTGCTGAAAACGCTGAACTCATCAGTATGCTCTGCAATGGAAATATGTACGCTTTGAGTAATGAGCTCAAGAAAATACTATCTTATATCGAACAAAATACAGATAAACAGCCTCTCAGTAGCGAGACTATTACTGAAATTGTTGCTTCAAGTGCTAACATTGATGTATGGACGTTCTTGGATGGAATTGTGCTGGAAAATAATCCTAAAAGTGTAGAAAAATTCATCAC
>CAYVXG010000029.1:0-2729 GCA_964455295.1 uncultured Candidatus Peribacteria bacterium | reverse complement strand
ATGAAAAAATTCAGATTTAAATTTCCTGCTCTTACCCTTATTGAGATTCTTATCTCAATTGCAGTTTTTAGTATTGGAATACTGTCGATCTCTTATCTGATTATTTCAAATGTAGGATTATCTGAAAGAACAAAACTCAAAACAACAGCTACCATGCTTGCCAAAGAAGGAATGGAACTTGTCTACAATCGTCGTGATACTAATATCAAAAAAGGTTGGATCTGGAGCTGCCTTAAACTTCAAGAAGGAAGTTATGCAGGTGAATGTGAGGTGTATTTCCACGATCCAGAAAAACTCGATGGCTCCAGTTCTTGGGTTTTACAAGTAGATGAAGGGGGTACTTATCAATTTAATGCTATCGAATCTTCTAGGGACAATACCTATCTATATTACAAAAAAAGCAAAGTAGGAGATAATTATGTATATACCTCTTGGAAAACTAAGAATAATGTTCTCTCCACGGAAGAAGAACTTAAAAAAAGAATATTTTCTAGAGTTATCACCTTCACTCCAGTATATCTCAGTGAAGAAGGAACTACTGCCCATCCTGATAAAATCCTCAAGGTGACAAGTACTGTAAATTATAAAAAAGGAAGAAATTACAGCTGATCAGTCAGTATCCAAAGTTTCATTGGTGATACACTCGATACCATCGCTTTGGATGCATACAATATTCAAAGTAATTAAGATAAAAAATTTAGTACTCCCCTAAAATGCTTAGTAAACATCATCGTCTCACCACCAAAGAAGTAAATTATATACTCAAAAAAAGACAGGTCATTAGCACACCAAACTTGCTATTTTTCTGGATTCCTCAATACACGAATCGTAATTATAATCAATTTGGCATTCAACTCAGTACCAAACTCCACAAAAGATCAGTAAAAAGGAATAAACTGAAAAGATCGTATTATAATCTAATAGAAGAATTGGAATATATCACAACAAAAACCTGAAAAACACAGCAATTCATCAAGACCATTGCTCTCCCTCATAAAAACGATATTGAAGATCGAAACAATCAGCTTAGTAAGAAGCAATGGGATGAAGTAGCTCTCAAACTCAAGTCTTCACTGTCAAAGTTATTTTAGATAATCGTACTTGTATGTAATCATATTTTTTTTATTATTTAAGCTAAGAGTTGGCACTTTGTCTGACTTTTGATATTTTTAAATCTTATATTACCATTCGCTTCATGCTCAAGATACTTAAAATTATGCTTATCATTTTAGCAGTAACATTCTGATTATCATATATATTCAATCCTTTTAGTGCTATTGAAGAAAAAGATGGTAAGCAGATTGCTACTCAAGTAACAAAAAAAAATGATATTTCTCTCAATGAGTTTCTTACACTGTATCGTAATAATGAATTTGAAGAAGTAGAAATTATTGCAGATAAAAAAATAATCGGAAAAAAGGAAATTAAAACTGAGCCACTCATAAAGGGGAATCCTTTGGCGACAAACTTATATCTCAAAGAAATTGAAACATATACTACTCTAAAACCTGAATCTACGTCTATTACTGATCTTGGTTTTGAACCCAATACAGACTATCTTAGTGGTACAACAAAAATTATTATCAATAATACTGAAAGTGGATTTTTGAGTAATTTGTTTATTGAAGATATTCTTCCTTTTCTGATTATATTTGTATTATTCATATTTTTATTGAATAGATTTTGACCAAAAACTGGAGGAGGATTACCATTTGGTATGAAAATCGGAATGCTCAATGGGAAAGACAACAAAGATAAAAAACAATCAACTACTACTTTTGCAGATGTAGCTGGAATGGAAGAAGTAAAACAAGAACTTACTGAAATTGTAGACTTCCTCAAGAATCCAGAAAAATATCTCAAAGTAGGAGCAAGAATACCAAAAGGTGTGTTGTTGTATGGTACGCCTGGTGGAGGTAAAACACTCTTAGCAAGAGCTGTTGCGGGAGAAGCAGGAGTCCCATTTTACAGTGCAAGTGGATCAGAATTTATGGAAATGCTCGTGGGTATGGGAGCTGCAAAAGTAAGAGAATTATTTGGTAAGGCAAAAACTACTGCGCCAAGCATTATCTTCATTGATGAAATTGATGCAATTGGTAAGAAAAGAGGATCTGGACATACTGGAGGACATCAAGAACAAGAACAAACCCTCAATCAAATATTAACAGAGATGGATGGATTTGAACAAGGAACGAATGTGATCGTGATAGCGGCTACCAATCGTCCTGATACTTTGGATCCTGCTTTACTTAGATCGGGTAGGTTTGATCGTAAGGTCATGGTAAGCAATCCCACTGTAGAAGAAAGATTAGAAATTATTAATTATTATCTGAAAAATAAAAAAGTGGTAGCAGGATATAACTTTGAATCTTTAGCAAGAAGACTTTCAGGGTTTGTGGGAGCTGATATAGAAAACATTATCAATGAAGCGGCACTCAAAGTTGCAAGAGAATGAAGAGAAGAACTTACTGATAAAGACTTTGAATACGGTTTTGAAAAAACATTGATGGGACCAGAAAAGAAAATTAAAACTCTCAGAGAAGAAGAAAGAAAAATAGTTACCTATCATGAATTAGGTCATGCTATAGTAAGTTACATCTTACCAAATTGTGATCCAGTAGAAAAGATTAGTATCGTGAGTAGAGGAATGGCAATTGGAGTAACTTGGTTTAGCGCTAAAGAAGATACCTACTTGAGATCTAAAGCTAAATTCTTGGATGATATTTCTG
>CAYVXG010000028.1:0-12086 GCA_964455295.1 uncultured Candidatus Peribacteria bacterium | reverse complement strand
CAAAACAAGAAGCAGCAAAGTTAACAGGTACTGAGCAGGCTCCAGAAGCTCCTGCTCCTACTAAACTTCAAGATCTTTCCCAAGCTGCCTAATAAAATATTGAAATACTTATAAGATTAAACACTAGTAATTTATAAGTATTTAACTATTACGGATTTATGGAATCAAATTTTGAAAACATTGAAAATAATAATCAGGCTCCTCAGCAGGGAAAAACTTTTGGTCAAAAATTGGGAGATGCTATTCTTGGTATTTTTGACTTAGCGTCTTTTTTCCTTTTAGCGTTGGGAATTGTATTGTGTATAAGATTTTTCATTTTCTCTCCTTTTACAGTGGTAGGGCAAAGTATGGAACCTAACTTTCATGGAGATGATTTTGTAATTATCGATAAAGTTTCTTCACAAAAAGCAAAACTTCAAGAACGATATGCTCAATCTTGAGGATCTGATACTCTCAAAAAAAGTATAATTAATATCGCTGACGGATTGCCTTCACTTGATAGAGGTGATATTGTAGTATTTGTCCCTCCAGGAAAGGATATTCACTTTATCAAAAGGGTGATTGGATTGCCAGGAGAAACAGTATCTATCATCAACAATAAGGTAAATATCTGTAAAACAGGATCGGATGATTGTTTTGTGCTGGATGAATCAGCTTATTTACAATCTGGTACCAAAACTCTTGCTGCCTGTGGAGTATCGACTTTTGATGTCAAAGAAGGCTTGTTTGTGATGGGAGATAATAGAGAGCATAGTACGGATAGTAGATGTTGTTTTACGATCTGATGTTTCGGAGATGAAAAATGATATAATGTTCCGTATAATTATATAATCTGAAAAGTACGAGCGAGACTTCTTCCAGAATTCACTAAGTTCTAATTAATCCTATTGAAACGCAGGCTCATAAAGGTAATAAGTAGTAATGCTTATTATTTTTTAAAACATGAATTTGAATAAAAAAATTTGACTCTTCTTTGTCTTATTTTTAGCGTGACTTTTTGTGTTTGGAACTTTGGAAGCAAGAGAAATTTCACCCTATGAACCTTTTATTACCAAAAAACTTTGACGAAATAGTGGAAATATCGATATCAATATTGAAAAGATAATGCAAGATAATTTTGTGAACATTCCTGCTAGAGTACGGACCGGAGAAAGCATAGCTGCTGCCCAGCGTCAGGCTATCAGAATATCAATTATCAAACAACTTCTCAGGACAAATACGGTAAATTTTTTACATCATCCGTATTCTGGCAATGCTAATTTTGCACTAACGATGAAAGATAATGTATTGATTACGACTGATGTTCCAGAAAAAGATACTTTGGATGAGCTGATTGATCGTAGGTTGGCAAGGATGGGGTCGGGAGATCACTATTTGGTCTTGAGTAAATCTACTGTTGAAAATCTTTGACCGCTTTTCTTGCGAAAATCGACAGCTGATCTCGAAGCACTGGGATATGAAGTCGTTTCTTCAAGATATAGGACTAACAATGACGCTGCCTATCGTAGACACAATATCATTACTGCTTTCAAATTCTTGGGACATGTAAGAGTTCTTAACCCTGGAGAGAGTATTCATTATCTCAAAGATGCACAATTTGACGAAAGAGCAAGAAAAAACTATAAAAATGGACTCGCTATTGTCTCTAATGATGAAATATCTGTGTATGGAGGTGGAATATGCTGAGGAAGTACAGCTGCTTATCAAGGTTTCTTGACGAATACAGCACTTGATCTAGGAGCTCGCAATCATAGTAGATGGTTTAGTGATTTGTATACAGCTATTATAAATGGGAAGAAAATTTCCACTCCAGGAATTGATGCCACAGTATATGCTCGATCCTTGGAACTTGTGGTGAAGAATATCTCGGATCATCCTGTTGTCTTAGTAATGAATTACAATGGCGCAAGATGAGGGAGCGAAGAAATAATGAGCTTGGGATTGGAATCTGATAAGGGGAGCCTGGAATTTGTAGGAAAAAAATGAGCCTGTTACACTCGAAAAATAAATGGTAAAAACAAAACAAGTTGTTATAAAGAGATTCATTAATACTATCATTATAATCAGATGGAACAAAACAATAAACTTGTAGGATTACTCAAAGTAGTAGTGGAAAGCTATATTTCCAAGGGAGAGCCAGTAGGTTCAAAATTTTTGCATAGTTTAGATGAAGTAAGCTATGCACCTAGTACGCTCAGAAAACATCTCAATTTGCTCGAAAGAGAAGGTTTGGTATTTCAATCTTATAATAGTTCTGGAAGAATTCCTACCATTTCTGGATTGAGTAAATACATCGAAGAACTCATTGAATCAGAAATTAGTGATAAGGAAGAGTACGATCTGGAGATTCAACAATCAAGACTCTCTTTGAAATACATCGTAGAACAATTGGGGAGTATCGTGGATGGTGTGACTGTTGGTTTTATTGAAAACGACGAATACTACTATCTTGGGGTGAATAAACTCCTTAAAGAAGAAATAAGCCAGGATGAATATGCTATTACCAAAAAAATTATCAAAATTATTGAAGATAAGCAAATAATCTGATTCCTGAGTAGTAAAATTCTTAAAAATAATCAGATTTATTATACCTTTATAGGAGAAGAACAACAATTTATAAGTTGTTTGTTTGCAAGAATTACTATCAATGAATTCCCAGCAATTATTTCTATTATTTGAGGAATAAGAGTAGATTACGAAAGAAATTGTAATATTTTGAAAACAGTATTGAGTAAATTGAGTTCATCTTAAAGTAATATAGTAGTTTGAGGATTGAGTAAGGTATATTTTTCAGTTCCATCAAAAGCTTTTCCTGTCTTACTAAGATATTCATAAGCACGATATAGAAGCTCTACTCTTTCATCAAATTGTATCTCGCCTGACAGATCAATATGGGTAAGCTTTTTTGCTATATTTTCTAAGGAAACATTGGGTTCGATATCTTTGAGTTCAATTCTCTCGATCATATGATTATTTTCATTACTAGGGTATGCACCATTTCCTATAAAATACTTGCCGTTTTTGTATTCTACATACAGGAGTCCCATACGAGATTGGAGCTCAAGCGCAAAATGTACTGTTTTGTTATTACCATAACCCACCTTATGAGGCTGATGTACATCTACTACAAAGTATCCTTGGAAGTATTCTTTTATTTGTTCTGCAAGGAGAGTGCTGCGATGAAAACAGCTGTTTAAAATAAAAAATCCATCTTTTTTGACAGATTCAAGATTACGTAATAATATATCTTTTATATCTCCAGATGAATTAACATGAGATATTACTTTTTGATTGTTTACGTATTGTAAGCCTTTATTAATAATATCAATATCATTCATGGTATGCATTTCACGATAAATGAATATTTATAAATTAGTGATTCCTGCAAGGATTTCATAGCCAGTTTCTGTCACGAGAACAGTGTATTCTCGCTGGCACCCTAGATCGCCGTGTTGGGTAATAAGGTTTCGTTTGTTTTTGTGAGTAGTGTAGTCTTGTGAGATTTCTGCTGTGATGGGCTCGAGGGCTATCACCATACCTGCTCTAAACTTGATACCTTTGAGTCTCGGGTCCGCATAGTTGGGTATTCGTGGATCCTCATGCATTCCTTTTCCCACACCATGTCCTGTGAGAGACTTAATGATACTGCAACCTTTTTGATTTACAAAGTTTCCCACTCGCCTTCCATATTCCATAAGTGATGCTCCAGGTTTAACTAATTCTAGGCTTTTGTCAAGTGCTTCTTTAGTTGTTCGCATCAATTCCGCTCCCGCTTTGTTGTGTTGATATCATCAGATTATTTTACATACGGCTGCATCAGTAATCATACCTTGATAGACAATACCGATGTCGATCTTGAGTAAGTCACCATTTTTGAGAATAGTAGTATCTGGGATTCCGTGTACGATACAATCATTTACTGAAAGACAGATATTAGCAGGATAATTGTGGAAACCCTTAAATGCGCTTTTCAGTTTATGAGAAATAAGATAATCTGAAGCAATTTTTTCCAGATCCAGAAGACTGACACCAGGTTTGGCGGCATGATATATCAATAAGAGTAATTCGTTGTGATACTTTCCTCCTTCCCTAAGGCTTTGTATCTGTTGAGGGGTTTTGACGATGATTTTCATTGACATTGTTTATAATTTTTTTATAATCAAATACTATAATATTTTGTTTACTAATGATTTTGACTATGAAAAAAGAAATTCATCCAACTTACAACCACAACGTAAAAGTAAAATGTATGTGCGGAAAGGAATATACAATTAATAGTACGGCTAATGCTTGGCCAACTTTGGAAATGTGTTCAAACTGCCATCCTGTGTACAATTCAGGAGCTAAGATTGAAAAAGCAGCAAGAGGTAGATTGCAAGCTTATCAAGAAAAGATGGCTAAAATTGCCGCAACTCAAAAATAGTATTTTTCTGACATCATAAAAAAATCCAGCCATTGGGTTGGATTTTTTGTACAAATTTCAGTTTTTCAATGAGTTTTTCTTGCTGTTGTAAATTCTTTCAAAATTACTATCTTCTGAGTATATGGAACAATCGCTAAAACTAGGTCTGATAGAACAGTATGTAGAGCATCAAGAGATCTTACATATTCTTCCTCATGCTCGATTTTCTTATCTTTTACTGACTCTCAAATATGGAGTAGTGATTATTGCGTTGGGATTGTTGCGACCAGTATTGGGACAAATTGGTGAATCCTTGCATTTGGTAATAGGGGTAGTAGGAATCGCTTTGTTTGCAAAATATGTCTATGATTTCTTGGATAAATATATGGATACGGTAATCTTGACTAATAAAGGAATTACGATCGTAAGAATAGATAGTTGGCTCAAATATAAGGTAGATTCTTTTGATCGAGGAAGTATTATTGCTATCAGTCATTCTCAAGGAGGAATCATGGATAAACTTTTTAATGAAGGCGCTATCCAGATCTCCTTGGATCAAGATAATGATTATAGTATTGAAGGAGTAGCCTCACCAGGAAAGCAGTCGAGTATCATCAATAAACTCAGATTTGATCTTATGGCACAAGCCAAGGAAATCGAACTTCAAAATGATGAACCAGATAAATTTGAAATTCTGGTAGATACACTGAGTGAAGTAATCGGAACCTATATGAAGACGAATCCTAGATAATCAGCTTTTCTGATTATTTTAAATCTTAAAACTCTAGCACATGGCAAGAAAATCTATCAATAAACGAATAATCTGATTGGTAATCGGTACTACAGTAGCAGGAATGGCCAAGATGGCATCCTCTGATCAAGGTAAAAAGAAAATTAAATCTTGGAAAGAGAAATTGCTATGATTGACGGGAGGGGCTTTGGATTTTATGCAAAGTGGAATTCAAGAAATGCAAAAACTTAGTGATAAAAAAGATCCCAAAGCTAAAAAATAATTTACCATTAGAAAATTTCTTTGTTACTATTAGCCAATAAAGCTTCCGAACGAACCAGCAATGATGTCGTACAGTACCTCAAATATTTTACCAAAAGCAAAAAATGTGGACATGCTGGTACCCTCGATCCGATGGCTACAGGATTGATGATTTTGGCAACCGATGATGATACCAAAAAACTGCATGATCTTACAGGAAAAGATAAAAAATATACGGCCACCATTGATCTCAGCAAGATTTCAGACACGCGAGACCAAGAATACCGAGAACAATTTACTCAGTATGAATTTGATGATAAACATATAGAGATAGATGGGAAAAAAGTAGCTCGACCGACTTTGGAAGAGTTAAAAATGCAATTGGATAAGCTCATTTTCAGTGAAGGAAATCCCCTTCCTCAATTACCCCTTCCTCCTTTTTCAGCTAAAAAAATCTGATGAAGAAAACGCTATGATTTAGCGAGAGAGGGAAGTCAGGAAATAGTGTTTCAAGAAATGAAAATATTTGATATTCAGATTGTTTCGTATGTTGCACCTTTAGTACAGATCCAATGTCATGTTGCATCTGGAACCTATATCAGATCAATAGCCTATCGATTGGGGAAACGACTCGGAACGGGTGGAATTCTCATCCAATTGGAGAGAACTCAGATCGGTGAATATAGTTTGGAAGATATTAAAAACTCTGATCCCGCGAGTAAGATTGCGTTTTCTGAAGTTCCTTACTCTCAATAATTTTTCAGATTATTTACTTCTTCTACCGTTGATCATTCTATTTAAGAAGAAGAATTGTATG
Source organism: uncultured Candidatus Peribacteria bacterium (assembly GCA_964455295.1). GTDB lineage: Bacteria > Patescibacteriota > Gracilibacteria > Absconditabacterales > Absconditicoccaceae > CALMFT01. The sequence continues at coordinate 5,876 of CAYVXG010000028.1, read as the reverse complement.
AAGGCGAATACCACGAGGAAGACTAAAATTCCTGTAAAGGCATAAGGATGATCTTCAAAAGGAAGGGCGACGTTCATACCGTAGAGTCCTGCAACCAAGGTCATTGTACCCAAGATAATAGTTACTACGGTGAGTAACAAGATGGTATCATTCATACGGATACTCATCAAACTATTGTAAGTGTCTGCCAAACTATTGATGTTATCTGTTTGGTCATCGATAGTATGGACTATTTTTCCATGCTTACTAATCAAATCATCAAAATATACCTCCAATTCTTCCTCAAAAAATGCTGGTAAGGTATCAGAGAGCTCCTCAAGAACACTTTTTTGAGAAACAAAATTATGTTTGATAAAACTCAAGTTTCTTTTTTTGATCAAAAGACTGGAAATTACTTGAGAAGTGTATCTGTGTTGGAAGATATCTTCCTCAATCTGGATGCTTTCCTTCGTGATTTTACTCAACATACGATTGAGCTTATCATACATGGTGTTGATAATCTCATAGAGCATGAAGTAAGGTGTGATTTTGTAGTACTCATCGTCTTTCTGGTATTGATGAAGTTCATCCACAAACTCTTTTCTCAAGGTATTGATATGATTGGTGTGAAACCTTGTTACTGAAATGATGTAATCTTTTCCGAGGATAATATTGAACTCATTGAGTTGATAGCTATTTGAACCCAAGTTCATCTTTGGAAAGTGTAAAACTACCGCAATATGATCGTCATAAATATCAATTTTATCCTGAGTATTAAGCTCCATCAAATCTTCTTCCACCAATTCATGAAGATCATATTGTTTTGCCAAATCACTAATTTCTTTGATGGTCGGATTGGTGAGATGAGTCCAGGTGACGGTTCCTATTTTTATTGCTATTTTATCCATAGGAGTTTTTTAGATTGTAAATTGAAAAAATCTGCTTATATTTTGTTATATATGAGTATTTTAGAGTATTTTAAAAATATAATCTGATGGGAAGAGTGAGGAAATTATATGAATTGGGGATGAGTATACAAATCGCAATTCAAATTACTAGATTTTATTACCCTTTTTTTGACAAATCAAATCAATCTGATTATAATGAGTTTATATTCTGATTTTAACATCTAAAAATACAAATGGCACGAAGCTCCCATTTTCATGGATTCGAAATATTGGAACAAAACTCAGGTGTAGAAAAGCCAGTTTTTGATAAATCAGAGAAACTAGAAATCACCTCAGAACAACTCAAAAAAGATCTCAATGATCTTGAATCCAAAATCCCTGGAGCAAGAAAAATTCTCTATGATACACAAATTCTTTCGATTAGAAATGATTTAGATCATTTAATGGAGAAAACCAAAGGATTGAATAAAACTCATGAAAAAACTCAAGATGCTGGAAGAGGACTTTTCTGAAAAAGACAAGAGAGAATGAAAAGACGTACAGATGTAAATGAAGTAACTCTGGCAGCTATTAATGCAAAATTTGAACAATTGGATGATAAGATATTTATGACAGAAGGAATTAAATCCGAAAGACAAGCTAGAAAGCAACTTTCAAGAACGTTGGGTATCAACACAGATGCTATCGTAAAATCTGGAGCGGTTGTGGTTGATGCTAATGGTAAAGTGATATTCGATGAATCTAAAATAGTAGGAATGGATCCAGTTCTCAAAAAGAATATCATGGCCGGAAGAGCTGTTTGGGAAGGAGATGTGAACTCTAAAAATGTTATCAACTCTGGAGCTCAAGGAATTATTGGTGGTGGACTCGATAAATTGTGATATACAGATAAAAATATAAACACAGTGGTGAACATTGCTAAACTTTTAGCAGGATTCTTGATTCTCAAAACCTATTGGGAAAAAACTGACGGATTTGGTGAAAAACTTTTCTGGTGAGTTGCTTTGTATGGTTTATTATCTGAAGATGCTTTGGGAGGATGGGATATGTTCTGGAAAGGTGGTAAAAATGGAGTATTGGATATGAATGGAATTATCAATAAAGTAAATGGGAAAGATGGTGTCGCTTATCCTGAAGTAATTCAACACAAAGAGATGATTGTAAATGGAAAAGATAAGGTAATAGGTCTCAAATCATTGTTTACTGATCAGCAAAAACTTAAAGAATATCTCAAAAATGATGGAGGTAAATGGTCTTTTGATAATCAGAAATTTATTTCAAATTATGGATTTGATAATCTGAAAGGAACAGATAATCCTGTAGCAAAAGAAGGGTACAGTCTCAATGATCTCAATGATCCTGCCGCAAAATGTATTATCCTTTCTCTTGTTAGAGCTTATCAATTAGGTAAAAATGCTGATTTAAATCAACAACTTGATTCTTACCTTCAGGCTAGCGATTTCAAGACTCCAGAAGATGTCATCAATGCTAGTTCAAATGATCTCAATACTAAAGCTAATGATGCTTTAGCTAAGATTGATAAAGAACAAGCAGATTTAGTGGCTCAAAAACAAGCAGAAGAAATTAAAGAAAGATCCGCTCTCAATGTGTGGATACTAGAGGTAGCTGGACCAGGATTTGTGGTTGTAGAATGACAAGAAGACGCTGCAAGAGCTGTTAAAGATCTTGATTTAAATAATTTCGAAAAGAAAGCTCTCCTTGATAAACAAGGAATTATTAGAAGAGCTAATAAGCAAGATGTAGCAGAAGTAACTTCTCAAGATAGAGAAATACTTGAAGGATTAAAAAACTTGGGTTATACAGAACAAAATGCGAATGCTTTGGTATCAGCATTGGTAGATGTAAGAACAACATTAATTGGTTCTCCTGCGCAATATCCAAAATTGGTATTTGAAGGAAAATCAGTATTTTATCAAAATCATGGTAAGAAAATAGAAATTAAATCAAAATCACCAGATGAAACTATGAAATTTGATCTTTCATCACTTGGATTAGCTGAGAATTTAGCGCAAGGAACAGCAGGATTTACAGCAGGATTACTGTTAGCAGATGCTTTATGTAATATCTTCGGATATCTTGGAACGATGGATAAGAGTAAAATTGTAGAAAAGAATGGTACTAATAATACATCTAGTAATGAATATCCTTTTAGATGGGATGAACTTACAAATTCTGTAAAAATTGCAAGTCAATCAGATCTTACTTCATTTGATAATACTAATACTCAAATTAGTACTGTATTGAGAAAAGCATTTGAAATAGGAACTCCAGGAATAATGGGTAGTAAAAAAGATCATACAAAAATACAAAACTTACTCACTAATCTCAACGGAGCTAAAATTACAGATGAAAAAGGAAATAAATATAATGCTTGGATTGAAGGACAAGGATTTACGATTCCAGCTGCTCTCAATGCACAATGAGCAAGTATTGAACAAAAATCACAACTTAACGTGGAGAGTGAAAATATACAAACTATGGGTGATTTGGTAATGTATGTACATGATAAAACTAAAGAAGGAGCAAAAGTACTATGGTCAGATGTGGTTGATGTGGTAGAAAGAATAGGAGGAGATTCTGCAGATTTGATTAAAAAAGCTATTCCTGTATTTTCAGAAATAAACGGACTTATATATGATGAGATTACAAAAGGTATAAAGGTAGTGTATTTGGATGCAAAAGGGGCAATAAATACTCTTTATACTGACGGGAAAGAAGCTGTGAAATTAATATATAATGATGGTAGAAGTTTCACAGTTAATCGTCTTGGACCTGACGCTAGGCTTCTAGGAACATGGACTATAAATACCGCTGGTGGATGGACGAAAGATGCTATTAAACAACTTTATAGTGTAATGGATGAATTACTAAGCAATGGTAATATTGAAAAACTTAAAAATTATATTGCAGGAGTAGGAGGAATCCTTGGTAAAACATTGGAAGAAGGAGGGAAAATACTTAAGGATGGAGTAGCAGGGCTTATTGAAGGAACCAATAGTCTTATTCGAGATCGAGATACATGGGGATTACTTTTAACGATTTTAGGATACAGAACTCTCAATGGAGTAATTACTTGAATTATTAGTTAATAAGATTTATAATATAATATAAATTTATCTTTTATTTATAGATAATATGCCGAAATGGTTGGATTCATTCTTTACATGATTAGGTAATCTTGATAATGTACTTGATCAAGTTGATAGAATTAGAAAATTAGCAGGAGACTCAGATAAATATACACAAGAAATTTGAGCTAATCTTAAGGGATCAGGAGATGATGAAATTGATAATCGACATCATCAAATTACTAAGCTTAAAGCTGATAGAAAAGAAATTATCGATAAGTTGAATGGAAGTGGAGGAAAAGGAGCTAAAGGATTAGGGCAGAAGGTCTGAGCTTCTATAGCAAGAAGACTCAATTTTTCTAATAAAACTGCTCACCAAGATAATCTACAAGAAATTGATTCAGAAATATTAAGACTTGAGGGATTGATTCAAAGAAGAGAGAATTTGATTCATGATATCAAGGAAGATGAACGCACCAAAAATATTGATTTACATATTGCCACTATGCAAGAAAAGCAATTAGCTTTGAAGAAATGAAATGAAGAAGCTGCAAGAGTGCAAGAAATACACCAAGAAGAGTTAAAAAAACAAAGATCAATCAATAGAAAAGAAGAGATTATTAGTGCCCAAGATGAAGCTCTTAAATCGCTCGAGCATAACCATAAACTCAATAGACTAAGAAATAACCTTGCTGATCCCGACTATAAATCTCCTGAAGATCTTACAGAAGAACTAGAAATAGCAAAAAAGAAATTGGAGCTTGAGCAAGAAAGAAATAACCTTAATGATCTCCTTAATCCAAAGCAAAAACCCAATCCAAATCAAGATCTTGTAGACAAAATAGCAAGAGGTAATTTGGAAGTTGAATTGTGAGCTATTGAAGCTAGAAAATCAAATGCGGCCTTATTAGTGCAAAATGAAGGAAAACCAGAAAAATCTCAACATGAAATAGAAGCAATTAAAGCAAAATATACTGCAATAGTAGGTTTTATGAATTCTTTACTTTCAGAGAGAGCGCAAATTACAGAAAATCAAAATTATATTAATAATAAACTAAGTATGGATAGAGTATCAGCTATTGATACTTCTTTCAAAAAAAAATGATTGGAACTTGACCAGTTAATCGATAGATTATCTTAATATAAATTTTAATTTATAAAAAATTCACATGGCATCTTGAACTTGAGATTCTCTAAAACGTGCTGCAGGTGTGCTAAAATGAGCGACTGTAGTGGTGGGAACACCTATTAAATATATCTACAAATGAACCAAAGCTGCTATTGGTGCGGTTTTAGGGTATGGAAAAGGAATATTTACTGAAACTTATGGTGGACTTAAAAATGGATATACAAAAATGAGCGAAGGATTTGGTAAAGCTCATTCTCAGCTTTCCTCAGCACTAACTAAATCTAAAGAAGCTATAAGCAAGGTATTTGGCGTAGGTAAAGAGCTAACCAAATGAATGGGAAATATTGCAAAATGAACAGCTTTAGCAATTGGTGAAGTTTTCAAAGGTACGGCAAATGGATTAGTAGTTAATCCTGTAAAAAATAATATCATCAAACCACTTGAAAAAGCTACGAATATCAAAATCCTTCCAACAGGAAAATCAAAAGCTGCCTAATAAGAATATCTTAAAATATTATTTTCATACTAAAAGCTCGCTTGTCAAGTGGGTTTTTTGATAAATTGAGAGCTTGGGGGTATAATCAGACTGTAATTTAAAATATATACTTATGCTTTCATGATTAGTCAAAAAACCTTTCTAGAGCTCCCCTATGAAGAGAAAATTAGCACTCTTCAAGAGATCTTTAAGCAAATCCAAAATCCCAGTGAGAATTTGCAAAGGCTCTAGACTAGTTGACAAGCATTTACTGTTTGAATATACTAGGTTATGAC
>CAYVXG010000027.1:6718-12229 GCA_964455295.1 uncultured Candidatus Peribacteria bacterium | reverse complement strand
ACCCGTCTAAGACAAATAATATTTTGTTATTCTAATATATACTTATTTATTTCAAAAAAATATTTCAAAATAATGAAAAATGGATACAAGATAAACTGAATCTTGATCCTGACTATTTTGCAAAACTATCACAGGGCCAGAGTCCGCAAATCCTCTACATTGGTTGTTCGGACAGTCGGGTGACTACTGAAGAACTTATGGGCGCCCAACCCGGGGAAATTTTCATCCATCGCAACATAGCCAATATGGTCATCTCTATCGACCTCAACGTGATGGCAGTGATCAACTTTGCAGTCCGCAACCTGAAAGTAAAGCATATTGTAGTTTGTGGTCACTATGAGTGTGGTGGTATCAAGGCAGCTATGACTCCTACAGACATGGGCATCCTCAATCCCTGGTTGCGGAATATCAGAGACGTTTATAGACATCATCAGGATGAGATGGACCAGATCACGGACCCTCAGCTAAAAATCAATCGTCTCACAGAGCTGAATGTACTTGAACAATGTACCAATCTGATTAAAACAGCTGCAGTGCAAGAGGCCTATCTTGAATATGGACTAACCGTACATGGATGGGTGTTTGACATCTATTGTGGTAGGATCATCGACCTTAAAATAGATTATCCGAAAATCCTTAAAGAAATCATGAAAATCTATGATTTGACACAATAGTGGGAGCCCAAAATAAATTAAAACTATATTTATATATAAAAAAACTCCAATTAAAACAGCCCCCACTAATCTTTCAGACTTAAAACAAATGTATTTAATAACTCTATATGATTAAAAATCACCAAAGTAATAAACCAAATTACACGTCACGGGGAAGCTCTCAATACCATATATAGATTTCTTTATATCCGATGAACTTGATACTGTAGTGCTACCATTACTAAAAAATGAAGTTTCTTCTCCTTTTGTTAAATCTAAGCCATAGCCAAAACCAGTTTCCAAGCCAACAGAAAACCTATCGAAAACAAAGAAGTTAAATCCCACCAAATAATTTAAATTGAATAAGGTCGTACCAGGTGATTCATTTTTAAGAGTGGAAGTAATTGAGTTATTGCCAAAGGTTTCAACTTCTATACTCTCCGTTTTTAACCGCGAAGTTCTACCAAATCCAATTTCAAAACCCATGTAAGGGTCCAGCCTATTTGTTCCTCCAAAATGGTATTCTATGCCCGGAGAAAAAACGAAAGAATTTTGATTTGATTTTTCTTTTACACTTGAGTAACTTGGGGATGTCTTTTCCACCTCGTCTTTAACATTATCAGCACCAAACAAAAGATTTAATCTTGCTTGAAATCGGTCATTCAATGTGTATTTAAAATTCAGTCCTACTGAGAAAGTTTCATCTGTTGGGTCAAGTAAGATAGGTAATACTCCACTTGCGTTCAAGCCTACTCCAATTTCTCCAAATCCGGGCTTAAATTCTTCTTGCGCTGTCAAAAACTTAGAAACGCCAATCGTGATAAGCAATAATAATAATTTTTTCATAATTTTAGGTTTAAATATAAAAAGTAAATATTAGATTTTCTTATTAATTAATGTCTTAAAACAGACACTCTCTAATTCAGCAGTTATTTCCAATTCTATTTGTTTGACAATTTCAATTTTCATACATTATTAAATTTATAGGAATGGATAAATATCTATTTCATCTAATCAAAATAATAAAATCACTGAAATAGCTTGTCGACCCACAAATCTGCCTCGATTCTAAAGTTTTTTACTTTTTTGCATTTTGTAAAAAATGGGTCAGTATCCATAATTGTATTCACCATTTTTATTTTATCAATAGTAGCAATTTTTTTAAAAATTACCATTACTGAGTCACAGCAACAATTTTCAACTTGCTCATTAAATTGTAAAAATTCTTTACAACAACCCACATTTTCAAATGGACTCATCGAAACTTTTGCTGCTTCTACCTTCTTTTTTAATTCTGATATCTTTTCTTTTTTCAAATGAATACTCGTATCAGTTCCAGATTGAATAGCCTCGATGTCTTCTTGTATTTTTTTTGACAACACTGAATCAGCATTCATCTGCAATACAATTTGATAATCCTCCTTATTCTTCTCACCTGAAAAGCATGAATAAAATATCACACCCATTAAAAGGCAATAAATAAATCTCTGTTGTCTTTTTAAAGTAATCCTCATTTTAAATACGCTTATAAACCAAATCTCCCGGTGACTGAATCAAAATAAATTTTAAATATTTTCTCATAAAATATAAAGATATTAATGATACAAGCAGGCCATAGGCAAAAATTAATACATTCAATTTAAAACCAAAAGAAGAATTCAACTGCGATGTGATTAACTCTAAAAGAAATACTGATACAATACTAAATATTATGCACAAACTGACGGTGAGCATTACAATTTTAGAGTAAAGTTGAATTATTCTCTGAGAACTTAGGCCAAATGCCATAATGGTACCTAAATTTGGCTTTAATTTTTCAAGGTGTAAACTAAAGACACTTGTCAAATAATTAATGATCAAATAAATACTAAATATCATTAAAAATATAATAATACTGTAAGTCATCGCAGAAACCATGGCAAAATTTTCTTTGTCTTCTACTTGATTCATACTAATTTCTGCGCCAAATAATAAATTAGATTCTTCTCTGAAATGTCGAATTTTGTCCAAGCTATTAAAATTAAAAGCCAGATAATATGGATTTTCAATTTGATCCATTTCAAAATCACAGTTGATTTCAAAAAAAGGTAGCATAAATATTTTATTATCATCCTCCACTTTCTGGAAAAACAAATTTAATTTTTCCTCTTCTGGAATATTGTCCATAGGAAAAACAATGTCATATTTATAAAGGATTTCATGATGATTAATATTAATCTCTTCAATCTTTTCAATTTGTCCAATGGTCACATCCGGATACTGAGACTTCCAAGTATTTAAAATAAGGTCTAGTGAATTTTCATTAGAAAAGAAATGTATCACATTCGTACCAAAACTGAAGTTAACAAATCCTGTTTTTCCACTTTCACTAACCAGTAAATTGTACATCCTGTTGGTAAGCACAAAATCACACAAATTGGGTATTTGCCTTACTACAGCTTTTACTGAAACCAAAATTGGCCCACTGCTCAATTTTATACACAGCTTTTTCACACCGGGCTCAAATCCTAGCTTTCTCAAAAAACTTTCAGTAATTATGATGGCGCACATTTCAGAATGAACTTCTTCTTGCACGTATAAAACATTGGATGAGCTGAGTATAGCATGTTCCAGTTGTGATGAAGCTTCTATACTACGTCCTATTCCTATGTTTTGCTCATATGAATTTTTTCTATAAAATCTCTGGTGGGTGCGCACATAACCTTTGATATCTTGTATATTGAATTTTTTCTGCTGGATGGCATTTCCAAAATATTCTTTAATCCTTGGAACCGAGTCTTGGATACTTCTAGACACAGTCATATCAACCCAATTAGTAAATGGGTTATTCATTCTCCTTTCAAGATTATTTAAACTATTGATAGCAAAACTTATAGAAAGAAAGGAAGCCAAAACGATTAAAAGTAAAGAACTCAACTTTTTTAGATTCACTCCATTTAAAGCATAAAACTCATTTTTAAAAAATACATAATCAAATGAACCTTCCTTTCCTGAAATGTGATCCAATATATAATTCACAATACTCTTCATATGTGACTCAATATTTGTGTAATTTTGGTGATTGGGTCAACTACTTTTTCATTTTTTGTGTACCAGTCATTATTATTTCTAGTCCATTGGTTTTCCTGGGACAACAATGCCGGCTCTGACGGTAGAATAGGTAATATTACATCTCCCAAGCTTAATGCTAATTCGAGATCATGTGATACGATAATTCCTGTTTTATTCGACTTAACCAACAATTCTTTTAATAAACTCATCACTTTGAAAGTAGTGATCTTGTCAAGGTTTCCCGTTGGTTCGTCACCGAAAAGAACTTCGAAATTCTGACATACTCCTCGTATGAATGCCAATCTTTGTCGCTGTCCGCCTGATATTTCAGAAATATGCCTATCAAAAATAGACAATGGCAAGTCAGCTTTTTCCATCCATTCAAGCAGTTTAGGTTTTACTTCGATCATACTTTGACCATTCATCATCATTCCCATTCCCATATTTTCACCTACACTAAAATTAGGCATTAAATTTGTATCCTGAAATATAAAACTATAATTATCTTCTCTGAACTTTGAAATCACTTTATCTTCAGATTTCCAGATAGCATTCAAATCCGTTATTGTTCCATTACTATACCAACATCCGCCACTTAAAATAGTATCATTCATCAATCCCAGACCTTCTAAGAAAGTACTTTTTCCAATGCCTGATACTCCTACTACAAAAATAAGTTGATTGGATTGTATTTCCAGATGTGGTACATACAGAGTTGGTTTCTTCAAATCATATCCGAAGCTCACTTCCGACAATAAAAATAGTCTTTCCTCTTTCATCAAAATGCATCTTCACTTGAAATCCAATAATACAGATCGCCACTACTTGTTGAATATGAAAACTCGTATCTTTTATCCTGTTGATAAATATCATTTAATATATCGTACTTAGACTGTATCCGTTCCAAAAATTCATCAATTTCCTTATCTTTCACCTTAGCTTCGTTAAGGATGTCTTTTAGATAAAATGATCTTTCGTTTTTCAGACTAAGTCCTTCCTTTTGTATCCCTTGCATATACAAAAAGAGATCATTAGCTGTCATATTGGGATCCATTTCCATAGATCCTGATAGTTTTTTCACCAATGATAGTACTGCGGCATATAGGGACTCCCGTTTTTTATCTGCTGCATCGGATTGTGCACTCAGACACTTTCTTAAATCATCACAATATCTTTTTAAATCTCCTTTTGGCATGTAGAGGACGTAAGAAAAAATCTCATTTTGAGATCCACTTACAATCCTTGGTACATACACATTTGTATACAGTTTGTATTTATCTGAAAGCACCTTTGAAAATTCTGACGGAGATATTTTTGTCTCTTTCAACAGACTGTTTATCCGTTTAGCTACAGCAGCAGAAAACTCTCCTGCGCTATTCTCTAATTTATTTCCCTTTACCAGTGTACTGCTCGTAACCTCAGTTTCAACCGCTGATATATTTGAAATTACTTTTTCGGTAAATAAATTCAAACTTTTAACAATTTCTTGATCTCCAATTATTGAATTCATTGGAGAGAATGAATACATACAGTTTGAAGACTGCTTGATCATCATCATTTGTGCATCGGATTCATCAGGTTCCGGTGTTCCAAAGTTGATTTTTCCTTCCAAAGATTGACTAAGTCCTTTATAATCATTATACTGCGCCTTGGAAGTTTCTAACAAAATGTTTTTCAAATCAATTCTGAATTTGTTTGAAGAATAAGCTTCTTGATTCAACTGTATACCACATATGTGAGCGTTAATCAGTTTTAGTCTTTGCATAATATCATTTACACTTACTAATCTGATGTTGCTCACGTCAGC
>CAYVXG010000027.1:6095-6708 GCA_964455295.1 uncultured Candidatus Peribacteria bacterium | reverse complement strand
ACTGCAAGTAATTATGATCAATCACGCATAGATATTCTCACCAATTATTATAATCACATTTGTTTCCTGAGGATTAAAGCCAACCAGGTCAATGGCCTTATTCAAGGCAAAATGAAGGCAAGAAAAATCACTATCCTGACTTCTAACATCATCAAAAATAGAGCTATTAATTTTTTCTTTAAATTCTGAGATGTTAGAACTGAGTTTGATAAGCTCTACATCTCTATTTGCTACTGCTTCATATTCATCCCTATAAATAACAGCTCCCATTCTGAGTTGGTATGACCCTCTAAAAAAGTTTTCTACAGTGTTGATTGCTTTCAATATTCCCGGCTTCAGATTATTAACTTGCTGCGTGCCTTCAATCGCAAATAATATATTTATATTCTTACTCTTAGCATCTAGCAATTTTGATTTTTCATTGATCCCTGCATAGGTCACTTCTGAAAGTATGTTTGCTTCAAATTGATTTGAATTATTTGTTTTGATATGAATATCTCCTATTACTCCACTCCTGAAAATATTAGCTGTTGGCTTTGCCAACATTGGATACCGAACAACGCTACCGGGAAATCTTTTGCTATCTGTTCTTGCCAACATTGATTGATCAAAA
>CAYVXG010000027.1:0-6085 GCA_964455295.1 uncultured Candidatus Peribacteria bacterium | reverse complement strand
CTATCAAACATTACCATTTCTGGATTAGACACTCCTGTATTGGAATATTGTTCTGCTGACTGGATAGTTCTAAAACACAAGGCTCTTCTTCCACTATTTTTTCTTTCAATAAAAGCCTCTTTGTCAAAATTTGGTTCTAGCGCGATTCTGGTATTCCATACAGTGCATTTACCTTTTTTTACCCATCCGATAATCTCAATCTTTGCATTAATATTGTTCAAGTTGACATTTTGAGCAATTAAGAATCTATTGTTCTCTTGCTTCAGCAAAAAGTAAAAACTATAAATTTTTAGTTCAGGCTCCTTGTTTTCTGAAAAAGGTCCTGAAAAAATATCCACAATATCAGGATCCTGTTGTTTTAATATGGTTGTTATATTATCAGCCTCATTGATCAGAAATACTTTGCGATGTATTCCTGTTCTTTTATCTACTATAGAACTACTCCACAACAACAAATCAGTTTTCTTTATCCATCCTACAGCTCTCCCTTCTTTGGTAATTTCATACGTTGCCTTATCTACTTTGGGAGCAACACTTATTTTTACCCAATCTTCACTTTCTTCAACAACATATCCAATTTCTTTGAAGTCCATATAAACTCCTGATTCCTTGCCTCGCGGAGAGGCAAAGAGTGGATTATTTGGTCTATCAGAAATAACCATCCAAGGTGTGCCACCTTCAATTTTTCTCCCTGTTTCTCTGATGTAATCACTATATTCTGCAACAATTTCAAATCGATCCTCCGGTAATTTAAATTTTTCCGGCATCCCCAATACCTTTTTCTGAGCACTCGCACCAATACTCAGCAGAATAACTATAGAATATATCAGACAACTCTTCATTTTTATCATTTTTAATTCAATTTATAGGTCATTCCTATTTTCAATCCTATACTCATATTTTTGATCGATTTAAGACTACTATGAAGTACAGGTTCACCATTACTTTGAGAGAAATTGAGAGGTTTCTTTGATTCCGAACTTATACTTTGGTCCAACGAATTTGAATAAACCGTTGTTTCTGCAAACACTCCAGTGTAAAATCCCAGATTTTCCCATTTTTTAAAGTTTTTTTGAAAGTCAACTGCTCCATATAAACCAAGCGATAAAATTCCCATTGCCGACCCGTAAATTGGGTTTGATGTCTTCGGATTCAAAGAATAGAAATCAAAATTTTCTACATCATCATAATTACTTTTTTCTTTCAAACTTGAAAGATATCCGAACTCTCCATAAGGTAACTCTGCATCATAATTTACAGCATAATTTGATACTTTCGAGTTATTGATGTACTGGTAATAAGGTCGAACTCCACAACTTACAAATGCTGAAGACCTATATTTTTTCATGATTCTGTACTGAAGACCTATATCCAAACCTGTCTGAATCAGCCGGTAGCTCTCTTCAACATTTTGAATATCCACTATTCTTTGATACTCTTTCTTATAGGGTTTATCATCAGATGCTATTTGTGATTCGACCTCTATGTATTTATATTCAAATCTATCTTTCAGACTCAGTCCAAATGTCTGATATGTTATACTCAAACCGAATACAATAAATATGGGTTTATTGCATTTCTTTTTAGGTAGCCATCCATTACTTCGCCAAGAAATTCCAATTCCTATTGGCGGTAATTTTGAATTTAGCTCAAAGTATTGATCCAGATTATAACTATGGTCCTGACTAGATACATGGATATTTGATGGATCATTTACGTTTAGAGATGAATTATTTACATTTTGCAAGACGACAAGGTTTTGGAATTTTGGTTTAAGAATTTGGTACATTCCACTTAAATAAATATCCAATTGCTTTGTCACTCTTTCCGGACTACACGTAAAAAACTGATTGTCTACTCTGATTATAGTCATTTCCTTGACTGCATCTTTAGGTATATTTACCGTCATTTTCATAGAGAAAACTCTTTCTCCGGGTGCATCAACAACGTTTACATTATTTCTAATCATGTTAAACATTTGTTTTTTGAAATGAATTTCTGCCTTATAGTGATATTTGTCCAATGGGTCAGAATATACAGACATTAATTTCATTTCGAAAAGTGAAAATCTTAAACCACTTGAACTCATATTGCTATAAATCCTGTCCCTATAATTAATATGCTCCATATGAAGGTCTTGAGGAACTTCATCCATATCATTGTACAACACTGTCTCCCCGCTGTAATACCGATCCATGAAATTCATATAATCCTCGCTGAATGCTCCGGTTTCTTCATCATGATATCCTGCTTTTTTTCTATACATTTGAATCAACAATTGCAATTGGTCCATGATCTCTAATCTGATTTGATCAGGGATTTCAGGGTCTATCTTGGCCTGTGCAATGACCAATCCGCTTGTATCTGCTTTTGTAGGAATCACTTCCTGCGGCTGAGTAGATTGCTTATGATTACCCTTATTCTGTTTTTTCTCTACATTCTTTGATGCTACATCTCGATTTTTCCTTTTTGCAATTGTCTCTTTTTTTACTTGACGTCTCGAATCTTTTGATTTATTATTTTTAAAATTGGTCGTCTTGTTGCTTTTCTCGTTTTCACCCTCAAGTTCCTGCTTTTCAAACTTAGGTTGTTCACTATTAGACACACTTCCATTATCTTCACCGGTATTCTCATCTTTTGTTCCAATATTTTCTTCTTTATTATTGGGGATTTTACTCTCTATTGCTTTTGATGATAACTTATTCTCTTCTTCTATTTTCCTTTTCTCTGAGGCTATTTTTTCTTCAATAAGTTTGCGCAAATCTTCCTCGGATGACTCATCACTTTCTTCTTCGAATTTTTGCTCCTTCAACATTTTCTGTTTCTTTTCTTCTTCCAGTTTTGCATAATAAGTTTCATTTTCGAAATCTTTATCTTTTGAATTTATTTCCTTCTGAGTTACAGAATTTTGCTCTACGTTTGCATTTGACTCTCGTTGATCTTTTATATTGGATTTCAAATTTGATTTTTCTTCATTTAAGCGGCTTGCCTCCAATTCAAGTGCTCGTTTCTCTTCTTCAATTTTATTTTTCTGATCCAAGAGTGCTTGCCTTTCTGCTTCTACTTTCTTTTGTTCTGCCAAATGTTTCTTTTGTTCTTCAATCTGTATTCTTTCTTGTTCTAATCTCAGCTTATCAGACTCCATTCTCAACTTTTCTTTCTCAAGCTTTTCTTTCTCTTTCTGGGCCTGTAGTGCAATCTTTTCTGCCTCTCGTTTTTGCTGTGCAAGCTCCTCCTCCATTTTCTTATTTTCTAGTTCAAGTGCTTCTTTTTTGAGTCTCTCTGCTTCTAACTCTCTAGCTGCTTTTTCCAATTTTTCCTTCTCTATTTTCTGTTTCAGTATCTCTTGTTCTTGCTTCATCTGAGCAAGTTCTTCTTGTGCCTCTTGTACTTTGCGCTTCTCTTCAGCAACTCTGCTCTTTTCCAATTCAAGCTCTTCCAACCTTCGTTGTTCTTCTTCTTTGGCTCGCTTTCTCTCCTCTTCCAATTCTGACATCCGTTTTTGTTCCTCTTCTTTTTGTTGCTTGACCTTTTCTTCTTGTATCATTTTGCGATACGCTTCCTCTTTTACAATTCTGGCTTTTTCTGCTTCGAGTTCCTCAATTATTTTCTTCTCTTCTTCCGCTTGTTCCATACGCTTCTTGTTCAATTCTTCTGCAAGTTTTTCTTTCTGCATTGTCAAATCTTCATTGTCTTCTTCAGTGACTTGTTTCTGTTTGACAGGACGTGGATTTGACGGGTTACTCGCAACAACTTCTTCGCGATATTCTTGCTTTTCCAACATACTATAATATTCAGGATCGGCTTTTTTACTCAGTATAGAATAAATTTTTATATCATCAGGATCGCCTTTTTTTAACCTCAGGGTAAAAATCAACTCAATAATTTCTCCTTGATCAAAACTGTAATCCATCTTACCGTCTTCGCCTATCCGTTGAAAAACTTTCTTGCTACACTTCACTCTGGCAAAATAATATGGCATCGCCTTCTCCTGTATAATTTCAAGCAAATCCCACGCGATAAACTTTTGAGTCAGACCTTCCGAAAGGAACGCCTCTCTGGCTCCTGACACATACTGGTGAACGCTCACGGCTTGGGAAGGCATAGGTTGTATATAATCTTGCATGATCTTGGCCGGAGGTGAGGTTCTGAACAAAGTGATGAACTTGTCTGCACTTGCTGTGCTCATTTCCGTCTCCAGAGGATCTTTAAGTTGTGCTAGCTTTAGATACCGAGTCAAATGCTCGTTGATAGTAGTCACCGATTCGTCCAACTCGGATGATGGGAAATTCCATTTATTATCAAATTCTCCCAATCTGAGCGTCACTGATTGCCCTGACAATCCAAAGAAAGTGAATATGCTCATCAGTGCTTGTAAGACGCTATTTAATAGGTAATTTCTTCTCGTGATCATGGCGAATTCTATTTATTGAGAGGATTTTTAATACTTGGAAATGATGAATGTACTTTTGTTGGCTTCGATGACTCTATTGCTACCTGATATGGTCTTATCTCAACTATCTGGCATCTCTGTCCGTATTCATCCATGACAAGTTGTAGTTGTAGTAGAATGGTACGCGGTCCGAAGGATCGGTTGGTCGTCTTGCTTCTATAGTAAACTTGCTTCTGAATGACATAAAATAAATTGTAGGGTCTCAGAGGATCAAACTCCTTATCTACTGTCCACTTCCGTCGATTAAAATCCCGCAATCGTGAATACTGGTCAGTCCTCCTGACACTGCTGCTATCAATGCACATATTTTTAAATTGGGCGCTGAAATCTTCAAAATAGAGCATCTGTGAAAACTCAGACAGCTCGTCAAAAACTGTAGCATTGGGAAAAAAAAGCTTATTCCAGTCTTCGATAGCTGCCCAACTTGTACAAGTCGTACTATCCTTTCTGTCAAAACGAGACAATACCAGGTATCTTGCGATCATATCGTCGGCGCTGCGTTGTCGAAATTCTGATGTTGGGATCTTTGGCAGTGAAGGTGTACTATCTAAAGTCAGCATCAAAATTTTCGAACTTGAACTACATTTCAGACTCCGCTGAGACTCATCAATGTATAGACTTGTGACATAAATACACATCATGATAGATAACATGAGATTCAACTTCAGTGGATATTATAATCTACTCTACTACGATCTTTTGAATAATCGGCTCGTGCAATCCATCTGACAAGCTCACTAAGTACAAACCGGAAGGCCACCTCCCTAATACGTGTTCGGGCCTCAAAGTAGAAGTCCCCGGAATTGCGGTCCATTTGTCCCGAAAATGTAGCCTGCCTTGTATGTCCCTGATTGACACGTCATAGGTTCTCGTCGCCCTGTTGTACATTTCTAGGACAAAACTTCCTGAAGATGGATTCGGATAAATATTCAATTGCTGATCGATACCCGGAGCAGGTTCTTCACTCCTTCCTAAAACACCCAGACCGGGAAAATTAAACCAGCAGATCGTTGCACATGTATCACAACTTTCCGACTTAGAAACCTTAACATAGTAATGATACTTTGAAATACTATACTCCGATGAAGGAATAATGTAGGACTGTTTATTTCCAACCAATTCCGCAAAAGCTGGATCTGTCCCAAACCTATACCACTTGAAACAATAGTTTGAATCAAAAGGATAAAACAACACTTGGGCACTTGGAATATATACAATCTGCCTATACGGTACATACTGTGAAGAACCTGATACAGATAGTGGTATGTCCACAGAACCTACTACACATTCCGTGTTCGTCTTAACAGCAATGGTAATACTATCTTCTAATCTATGCACCCAAAATAATGGACTATCAGTTGAATACCTTACTTTTTCATTTTTACCTCCCTGAACTTCTATTGCAGAACCTTCAGGAATCTTTTTTAATTTGATCAATGTGAAGGATCGATCACCACAATAATTAGCTTCACTTTGTCCATTGATCAAATAATCCAAAGTTTTCTCTCTTATATAGTCCCTATCTACGCGTAACAAATCGCTAATTGTAACCTTACATTGGAATTTTGTAGTGGTGTCGGTTACAATTATACGATAAATATAGACACCTTTTCCTAATTTTTCGTTGTATGC
>CAYVXG010000026.1:0-12817 GCA_964455295.1 uncultured Candidatus Peribacteria bacterium | reverse complement strand
AGATCGTCTAATGGTAGGACAACGGACTCTGAATCCGTTTATCTAGGTTCGAATCCTAGTCACCGAATTCTATTCTGCTTATTAATAGATCAGGAGTTGATATTGATTGACTCTTTAGTATATACACCGTAACTTACTTAATAATTTTTATTTATTATACTTCTTCGTGTTATGGAAAATCAATTATCAATTGGAGGACTTATCAAGCACTGTTGGAATCTTATCTGGACAGGATCATTTGCAACAGGAAGAATTGGAAGAGGTGAATATTGGGTATCTATTATGATTTTGTCATTACTTTCTTCAGTAATCTCATTTGTATTTTTGAAACTCTTAGGAACTCTTGGGTCGGCAAGTTTGATTGTAATCTTGCTTTTCGCTGTAATTACAACTATTCTTCAAATTAAACTTATTATTAAAAGATCTCATGACCTTGGTAAGAGTGGGTGGTATGCTTACCTTCCAGTGCTTTTATTGATAGCTGCTTTTGTTATCGCTGGTGTAGTAGCTGGAGGAGCAGGACTTTGGCAAGCTTTTGAATCACAAAATGTTCAAGCTGTTATAGATATTATGAAAAGTGGACCATTGGCATTGATTGGAATAATCTGATTAATTATCATGATACGAGCAGTGTGTAGAGGTATTGTCGTAGCTTTCTTTAAAGGAACAGCTGGAGATAATAAGTATGGTTCTGATCCATTGTTAGCTCAACCTGCAAGTAATACTAATTACTGGATTGTAGGATTGGTAGCATTCGTATTGAGTATGTTATTATCGTCATTGACTGGCGAGACAGATGAATCACAAATGTACCGTGATTTGATGAATAACTCTACTGGAGATATGATTATAGATCAAGACTTGAATGTAGGAGAGGGGGATGATGAAATGTTTCCTACAAACTCAGAGACAGTAATGACTGGGGGAGAGGAAACACAAAGAGTAGATATGACTGATAGCGGAGTAATGAATGAGAATATACCAAGTGATACTCCAACTATGAATCCTGATTCTATTCCTGAACAACCAGCAATTGATCCTATGGAATCGGCTGAAGGAGGAGTATAATAATCTAAAAACCATATTTAATATCATTCATTTCTGATGGCAAAAATAAATACTTGCAATTTGAATCAATCTGAATATATTATACATGTAAGTTTTACCAAACTTGATCTTCCGCTCTTCGGAGCTGGAAGATCTTTTCTTAAATGGTTAAGCAATTTAGGCTTCAACTTATTAAGATCAGCTCATTTAATTATTTATTAGTATATCATATTATGAAATTAGATCCACAAAAGATGAAAGAAGCCATCATGGAGATGACAAAAGATTATAAACTTGATCCAGCGACAGTGATGGAAATTGTGAAACTTGGAATCAAAACTGCCTACAAAAAAGATTATGTAGTAGGAGATAAAAAACTGCAATTGCTCGTAAAGATTGGAGCAGATGGAGATATTCAAATCTATAAAGAAATGGAAGTAGTAGAAACAGTAGAAGAACCAGAAAGAGAAATTTCTCTCAAAGATGCTCAAAAGATGAATCCAAACCTTCAAGTTGGTCATAAGTTCGGAATTCATATTACTCCTGATCCTTTGGACTTTAGTAGAATTGCATCGCAAGCAGCAGTACAGACCATCAAGCAAAGAATTAAAGAAATTGAAAAGGAGAAATTTTACGATAATTTTTCTCATAGACAGGGGGAACTTTTGAGAGCGAAAGTACTCAGATCAGTGGGTGAAACAGTGATTTTAGACATTGATAATACTGCTGTAGTATTGATGCCTACAGGACAAATCCCAGGTAAATTGTATACGGTAGGAGAAGAAGTGTTCGTATTATTGAAGAAAATTGCTAAGGATGGAAGTGCTATTACTCTGGATATCACACAATCTTCAAGCGACTTTATTGAAGCTTTACTGAGAAAAGTTATTCCTGAACTTGAAGAAGAAAAAGTATTTATCGACAAGATCGTAAGAATTCCTGGAAAGAGAACTAAATTGGTGGTGAGTACTTCTGATGATAGAATTGATCCAGTAGGAGTATTCGTAGGACAAAAAGGACAAAGAATTAATACTATCCTCACCCTTCTTGATGGAGAAAAAATCGATATTATCGAATATGATGAAGATGGAGGAGAAGAGAAATTGGTTGCAGATGCACTCAAACCAGCAAAGGTTACTTCTGTACAAATTATGGGCAAAAAAGCAGTAGTAAAAGTTCCAGAATGAGAAAAATCAAAAGCTATCGGAAGATCAGCTTCAAATATCAAACTTGCAAGTGAACTTACAGGATATATGATCGAAATCAAATAAAATAATCTGATTATTTATTATATATTATAGCCCTATATGACAACGAAAAAAACTACTACTTGAGCCTCAAAAACTACAAAATGAGCAAGTAAGGTGAACAAAGAGGAAAAAACTTTTATGGAAAAAGTAGAAAAAATCAGTAACGATGTAGAGAAAAAAATTAAAGACTCATCAAAAGTAATAGAGGAAAAAATGGATGAGTATGCAGGACAATTTGCTAAACAAATGCATGATTCCAAATTTGAGGAACAAACTAAAGACTTTGGACGTAAGGTAGATAAGGTAGGGGAGAAGATCGAAGACGTAGTGGAAGAAATTGCTCATCTTTTACCGAATACAGGAGCCACCTCTGCTTCAAATGGAATTCAACTTAAGGCACAATTTCAAGAAAATGTTTCTCGTTTGTTCATCTTTAGATTTTTATGGCTTATTGTGCAAATTCCAGTAATCTATATTTGGTCTATCTGGATCTGCATTATTGGAATTATTCAATTCTTCAGTATGCTTATCTTGGGAAGAAGAAACAGAAACCTACGAAATAAAATCTTGAGATTTAAGATACATATGACAAAATGGCAGGCATATCTTTGAGGGTTTGTGGATCAACAACCAAAGATTGTCGAAGATTTGGATTAATCTCTTTGATTAAACGAATAAAAATGCTAATTTAAAGTTAGCATTTTTTATAAAATACTATTGACTTTATTAATAAAATAGTTTTATGTAAAGTACAAATAAAAAAAAAGAATATGCTAGGAAATTTATTAAATCATTTGAACGTTATTATCGTAGGATGTACTCTATTATTCGTAGTAGGGTTAATGGGTTGTACTAAAGAACAACAGGAATCAGATTTTACAAAAGAGTTATTGGAACATCCTCCGTTCTCTATTGATACCAAGGATACCATTCAAGGTATTCTCTATATTAGAGAAGGCTGTACTTACAATTACAAATTTAAAGTCATTAAAATCTACCAAAAAACTTATGTAGAATATAAGGGTATGGTAGCTAAAATTGACTGTTCGTCCTCCATTGATCCCGCCAGTAGAGAATATCTGATAGCGGTAAGGGAAATGACTGATACAGAGTTAGAATTCGCATTACAATGTATCAAAAGAAAATCAAACTGGGAAACGGAAGAATATTTAAAGTTGGAAGTTAGTCCAGAAAGAGGGAATATTGAAGTTCCGATAATACCTAAATCTGCTAACTAACCCTAACTCTCACATTGAGTATTCTCTTGTTAGCTAGTCAAATCTACTCACAAGAGAATCTCCTTGTGAGTTTTCTTTTAATGTAAAACTCTATTTTCTTGCAACCAACACACCATCATCGCTATCTAATTGATGAATGTCGTAATGGTATCACAGTGCTTTTAGGCTTTCTTGTAATCAGATTATCTTATCTTGATATTTGATGACATCATCAAATAGCAGTATTGTCTTATCATCTATGAGTTGATGTTGAATCAGATAATCCATATAGGCGGGATATTCTGACTTTTGTGCATCGATAAAGACAAGATCGAAGACTTTGGTTTGAGTTTGGAATTGATGGGGGTGGAGGGCGAGGAAGGGTCAGTATAAACAGTCTAGATTGTGCATTCCATAGGACTTATAAAGTGCTAGGAGCTTCTGGATTTCTACTCGGTTAGGATAGGCTCTTTCACAACCAATGACTGTTCCTCATCGTTTACTAATAGTGAGACCTATGATGAGTAGACTATATCCACAAGCGCTTCAGATTTCGAGAACATGAGCAGGTTTGTGTTTTTCTAAAAGTTTTACCAAAAAATCTTCCGTATTCCTGGAAATACAAGGAACATCTGTTCATTCACAAAATAATCTGAGATTGTGTTGGAAATATTTTCGTTGATCAATATTCATAGATAGGGTGTTATAAAGTATGTTGTCGTTCAGTATAGTGGTAAGCCTTGTTGAGAAAGTGGAACCAAGGCATGGCAATTTTACAATGACTCAAGAAAAGTTTCTTGAAGTCGGGATGAGAAATTTCTTTGTCTGTATAATAATGAGAAATAAGATGTTGTTTTTTCTTAATCAAATCAAGGTGAGGACTGTCTGCAAAAAATCATTTTGGGAACCTTTTAAGCTCATCTCCACCTACCTTTCCGAACTCTTTTACGAAGTCTTTATTCTTAGTAAGTTTGATATATTCATCTCCATATTTTAGCAGATAGTGTCTCAGGTTGAGTAATTCCTCAGGTTCAGGTCGATAAATTCCTCCTCCGAAAAATGAAGCTCACGGCTGTATATGAAGATAATAACCAGCACGGCTATCGTTCTTCCCACTTGGACTGATAGCAAATCCGAAGTTTTTCTTGTAGACTGGGTCTCCTTCCTTGAGTCTTCTTGCGTCACGATAAATGCGGAAAAGACATTTCTTTGCAGTTAGATCTTCATCTATCTTGTCGTCAAACTTTTTGATTTCTTGAATAAGATCGTCTGTAAAGGCTATCAATTGTTCTCGCACTTGATCGTACAAAGGTTTGATGATTCCGAAGAAGTTTCTGGTATTATTTTCTGAAAGTGCTTTGAGAAAATTTATCGTGTCTGGATGCATAATTGAACCTTAGGAATAAATAAGATATTTTATCTATAGGTTTGAGTATTTCTGAGTTTGTAATACATTTGATGGATTGGGGTGTAGAGCTTGGTAAGTTCACCTCTGAAGTTTACAAGATCTTCAAGATAGGCTACTAAACCAATATGAATAGGGAAACTTGAGATCAGTTTTCTGATTATTTTAAAATCTTGCTGAATGGCTTGTGTATTGACATCCACTTCAAGTTGGCTTTTTCGTTGTTCCATATCAAGCACTTCTTGCGTTTCTTGCTTATCTTTACCAATAGTCAAAGGTCAGAATTGTTCACTACTTACCACATAATGCTTATAAAAATCCATGAACAAAGAATAGTACAAAAGTTCATTCAAAACAAGATGTTGATAGTCTGCAAGTCCACATTCAAGGCTTACTGTTCCATCGCTTTGTTGGATGTTGGTACAGTCGGTCGCTAATCATCTGTGCAGGAGAGTTCCTACGCCTTTCTCAAGTAAGATATTGTAGTCTATAAGAACATTATTTTGTACTTTCCCTCTCGCATTTTCCATAAAGTTACTCAGTACTTTATAGGTATTGGGATGACTACAGTAGCTCATATCGCCTCCATCAATTTGTTCTTTGTTGGTATAGAGAACCTGGGAATCAGCAGGTCAGCATTCACCAAAATAGTAATTTGAGAATTGTCCTAAAGACTCAAAAGTAGGTTTGGTGTTGGCTTCTTTATTGTTACTCAAAGCTTTGGTGTAGCCATAAATTCAGGCTATTTTACTATTGGTATAATCATTGATAATAATATTGAACACTTTCGAGAGATAACTTGAAAGAGAGCAGTTATTAAGATTTCCAGCCCATGAACAATTTGAATCGCTTACGAGTGCAGAAATAGTATTCTTCTTCAAATAAGGTGCCTCAAAATAAGGAATGCTTTCCCCATTTCCGAAAAATAATACATTACTCAGATTATCTATCAGATTATTTCTTGTAATAGTTCGTGCTTCAATACTGGTAGCGCTTGGATTGGTCTTTGATTGTTCTGTTTTTATCTGTTCATTGAGTACGACTATGCTGGTCTGTAGAGTCTTGATAGCTTCATCCTGTTTGTCAGAGGCTTTGATATTTTGTGTATAAGAACTGATGTTTGCTCCTCATTGAAGACTATTGCACAACAAGAACATAAACAAAGAATCTTTAGGTGTGTATGCTCTGGCTTGTAAGTACTGACCTTTATCGTCTGTAGGGACAAATCCTTGAATCAAATCTTTATCATAGACCGCCTTACAAAATATAGCAATAAGGCCTCTTCTATTGGAGTTACTACTGGTGATTCCGCCATTATCAGCGATAATACTATTTATTTTTTCTACATATATTGCATGAGAAGTCTTAGCTTCCGTAGGTGCTTGTGCGAAGGCTTTTTGAACACCCAAAAATCATAGTACTAGACTACTGCCAAGTATTAATAATTGAATTGTCTTCTTATTGCTAATCATCAACTTTCAGCTCATAAAAAAATAATCAGACTGACTTTCATCCTTCTTATATCTTTGTTTTCTGCTAAAACAATAAAAAATCTTTAAGCAGTATAAGCGAGAAGAGTTAGGTTTTCTTGAGTAAGGGAAAAGATTAGTTATTATAATCTGAATCAACGGGATGTAGTTCAGATGGTTAGAATACACGGCTGGGGGTCGTGTGGTCGTGAGTTCGAGTCTCACCATCCCGAGAAGTTATTATCATGTAGGATGATAATAGATTTTGTTTGAAAAACCACTATAGAAGCCATATTTGTTACTTATTAACTTTTTATTATCATACATTCTGATAATAGATTTCAATAATTATTATCTACCTTAACCTAATACATTGCCTAATATTATTATAATAAAGTGCCATTTATTTACTACTTTTTTATTCTGTTTTAAATGAAATATTATTTGAATACTCGTATTATTGTCTTTGATAATAAACTATACATACAACTTCTGACACTTCTCACAATAAAAACTTCTATGTTTATTCTTCCCAAGATGATTTATTAAATTTATAGGTCTTCCTAAATTTATAAGTTTCTTCCTGATAAATCTCTGGCAGGGGAGAAGCTACCAGAAGATCGCACAAATCTTCTATATAATCTGTATTTTTATAAATCTGTTCTACTTTGGAATAAACATTATCATCTCAGAGTATGAGCATAATCTGATGTGGAATAAGCATACTTCCTGTGTAAAAGAATTCATTGAGACCTTTACAGTGTCTTCTGTGAGAGATATTGATGATATTTTTCTCATGAGGAGTTCCTACAATCAGACCTGATTCTTCACTACCAATGGAAAGGGGTACTTCTTCTAGGCCCGCCAGTACGAATCTATTATATTTCTTGGGATAATAAAACATTTTGAGTTGGCCGTTTTCTACTGGTATTCCTCACGATCTTCTCATCATGGGGAAAATATGATGTTTAGTGTCTATGACGTCATCGACTGGTCTTTGACGAGAGAGAATAAAACTTTCATCTTTGATAATCTGGTAGATGTCTTTGGAAATATTTTTTCTGTAGATATCTATGGTATTTCCATATTGTTTGGGGTCTTTGTGATAATGATCATGCTCAAATTCGTACATGCCATTGATTATCGCTCTGGCAATTAAATACACTTCTTCATAGAGAGCATGTTGAGAAAGTGCTAATACCATTGCAAGTCTCGCGGCAACAAATATCTCTGCTTCACTTTGAATACCTTGAAAAAGATGAGAAAATGCAAGAGGATTGGGTTGAGGACGCTCAACCTCGAAAAACTTCCTGTAATGTCGATATTCTGAGGGCATCCATAGGAACTAAAGATTAAAGTAAGGGCTATTTAGTTGAGGATGGTGATTTCAGAAGCTAAGAATTACTCTTATCTTAGCTTTATTTTTTGATATTTCAATCCCAGGTTTTTATTTTTTCTATTTGCAAGCATTATCGTTTCTCGCCACTTTTTTTACAAAAAACGCTCAAAAAATTGAAGTGGATGAGATCAATATCGAGATTAAAAAATAATACTTATTTCAGATTATAAATTCTACAATCTAGTCCTCCATTATTCATGTATGTCCATTTCCAATTGTAATTTACATACTTTTCAATTCCTGTAAATCCTGTTATAATGCTTGAACTTGCTGATTCATTGCACAATTCAATAAGAGTTTTATAAATATTTTCTAGATCTTCATTATTTCCCATACGACTTCCGTAGGGTGGATTGGATATGATACTATAATCTGATTTGAGGAGCGAATTTTCTTTTCGGTGAATAATATCTTTGTGAATCCATGTGATCATATCTTCGACTCAGGCTATTTTAGCATTTTGTTTAGCTATATTGAGTACTTCTAGATCGAGATCACTTGCGAAGATCTCATATTCTTTATCCTTTATAATAACAGATTCTGCAAAGTTTTTTGCATCCTGAAGATGGCATTTATCATACCAATCCCAGTTTTCAAACATAAATTTTCTTCTCAATCCAGGTGCAATTCTTTTGGCAATCATAGCTGCTTCGATAGCGATAGTCCCGCTTCCACAACAAGGATCAAGAAGAACATTACTGTATTTCCAATCGCACATGTGAACGATAGCTGCAGCTAATGCTTCATTGAGTGGAGCTGATCATGAAGCGCCTCTATAACCTCTTTTATGCAAGGGCTCTCCAGAAGTATTTACCATGAGAGTAGTTTTATTGTATTGTAGCAAGATCCTGATCTCAATCTTTTCAACATTATCATCAAATTCTAAATTATCGGAAGTAGAATAGTGTTTTTGCAATTGTGTGAAAACTGCTTTTTGAGCGATAGATTGGATAGTAGGGATGCTAGTTAATGTAGATTCATAAGTCACTACCGAAAATGTTATGGGAGCAAGAGGAATGTGATATTGAGCTCGATCGATAGAAGCTACAAAGTCAAATAAGGCATCAAAACTAGAAACTTCTTCTTCACAGAGTATAAGATAGAGTTTATTACCATATCTAGACCAAAGATTGATCTGAGCCATTGCTGATTTGTGGGCATCTATAGTCACAGCTGTATTAGCTATTTGGCATTTGTAACCCAGTTTTTGTATTTCTTTTTTGGTGAGTTGTTCCAATCATTTTTGACAGGTGAGTTGAAAAAGCATCGAGAGAGCAGAATCCTAAAAATATTAAAATCTTTATAATGATTAAGCTTTTGATTTTTAGATTAAATTAATCAGATTATTAAAAAAATAAAAAAACATCTAAAAAATAAGTTTTTTATTAAAAACTTGCAAAAGTTTTCTGAATGAGTACTCTTTTTTTACAGATATAAATATTTTTATTTTTTATCTTGTTGAATCATGAAAAAAACTGCTTTGTTTATGACGTTGATTGCATGATTATTGTTTTCTAGTTTTACGACTATTTCTATGTACGCATCAGGGAATGGTGGCGTATATACACCTATTCCTCTTCCTACTCCAGGTGTTACGACTACAGTTACTTCTACAGGAGTGATCGTAGTTAATCCAGGCTATGTAGTGGAGGTGACTTTGAGAAGAATACTTGAAATTCCTCCTGCAAGACCAACTTGAAATTCGACTCCAACGACAACTCCAACAACCAATAATAATAATGAAGAAGTGATTATGCCTAGTGTATTACCACAGACTGGTGTAGACGTAGCATTGAGAATGATCAAACTTCTTAATACTCCACACACTCCTTCAAAATAATTGTTAATTTAGGATTAAATCTCATTCATAATATATGGGGGAGATTTTTTTCTTTTTAAAAAACCAACACATTCAAACCTTACCATTGACAAAACATTATAAATGTATATATTCAGAAAGTTATATTGTTCATTATTGTTAAACTAAAAAAGAAACATTATGCCAAAAGGAATTATTAAACTCGATATCTCAAAAAAAGAGGTTGAAAGTCTGCTTGTAAAAGCGAGTGGTATACACAATGACTTCAAAAATTGCAAGCTTGTAAAATCAAATTTAACAGATGATGTAACTTTGGAGTTTGTTCTTGTGCCTGTGCAAAAGAAACCAATGAGAGTAGTCAAACAATTCAACATCCTTCATTATGAATGGGTTGATGATCTTACAGATGATCAGAAAACTGCATCACTGAATACAAAACTGGAGGATATGAATATGCCTGTTAGAATTTTTAATCGTATTCAACGTTATTTGTGTACTCTGGCAGGAAACTGTAGTATTAAATTGGGAGATTTCCTATTATTTACTGAAGAAGATTTAAAGAGAATTCAAGGGCTTGGCCCACAAACAATTTACCACATTGACAAATTCCTGAAAGAAAAATACGGAGTTTGTATTCGAAAGTGGTAAGACCACGAAAAAAAGCTAAACTGTTTGCAGTTTAGCTTTTCAATATAAAAAAATATCATGATATTGATATGTTTGGTGTGATAGGGTGGTGGGCAATGTAGGAATTGAACCTACGACCCTTCGCACGTCAAGCGAATGCTCTCGCCACTGAGCTAATTGCCCGAAGTACTTATTTTCTAGCAAGGGGCGGGCTCGAACCGCCGACCTCGGCCTTATGAGAGCCGCGCTACTAACCAGCTGAGCTACCTTGCCATAATGACTTACCAATCGATAAGTGAAGTATACTGTAATAATTTAGCCCTAAACTTCAAGCTGGATTGTATTTTTATCAAGAAAAAATAATAAACAGAAGGATATGAGCAAAAGTAAAAAAATAGCATTTACAGGAGGATCAACGGGTGGACATGTGATGCCTTTGGTTTCTTTAATACAAGCTTTACAACTCCACTGTACAGCGGAGCAGGCTACGCAGAAATTGGAATATTTCTGGTTTGGAGAAGACAAGAGTCTGGAACAAACTCAAGCTAAAAAACTGTCAGGTGTTCAGTTTATTCCTATAAGTTCTGGAAAACTGCGTCGCCAGCCATCTTTGTGAGAAGTAGTTCAGAATATTTTTGATCTTTTCAAGTTTATCCGAGGATTTTTTCAATCTTTGTATTATTTATCAAGATATAAGATTCAGCTTATCTTTAGTAAATGAGGATTTGTCAGTTTGCCTGTCGTAATTGCGGGTTGGCTGTTGAGAATACCGATTTTGGTACATGAGTCAGATAGTAAACCTGGAATTAGTACGCGTATTGCTGCCAGATTTGCTACGAAGATATTTACAGGGTTTAAAGATGTTTTGCCTGATGGGCAGTATGTAGGGCAGATTTTGAACTCAGAATTGATTTGAGATGGAAAGATTGAGTGAAAGATCAGCAAGAAAACTCAGGTTATAGTCAATTGTGGGTCACTCGGATCGGCAAGTGTTCATACCACTTTGTTGAGTTTATTCAAGAAGCATGCAGATTTGCTGAACAACTTTTCATGGACGGTACTGCTATGAAAGCTGAATTTGGATTACCAAAAAGAATATGCTGATTATCCTGAAGTGAAGGTCTATGAATTTGTGGATCAAGCTGTGATGGGGGATTTGTATCTTAGTCATGATGTAAGTATTTGTCGTGGTGGTAGCACGACTCTGGTTGAACAGCAGATCTTTGGTCTCAAACAAATTATTATCCCAATTCCTTGGACTCACGATCAAAGTAAAAATGCCCAATATTTTGCTCGTCAATACCAAGATATTGTAATAGACCAACAACAAACTGATCGAGCAGAACAGCTTTATCAAAGCATACTTTCCTTACAAAATTTCAAAAAAAAACTGCCCAATCACGCAGATATTGCTTCACGAATTCAGCAAGCTAAACAAAAAATTATCCAGAGTATTTTGTTTACATTGTCTCACAAATAATTATTCTTAAGCTCCTTCAGATTATTTAATTATTTTTTATAATTTGAATCTTTACAACAAATTTTAGTTATCATATCCCTAATTCTAGCAAATGACTTTAGCACAAATTCAAAAACATAAGCAAAAAAAAGGAGTTTCTACACCTTATGCAACGATCAGCCTCAAACCAACTCAAACAGAATCTCAAGAAATGATTGAGAAAGATTTGCACTTTGGACTTTTTGTATTAGCAACAGAAAAACATGAATCAAGACGTATTGATAATCAGCTGAGAGGAAGATCTGGTAGACAGGGAGATCCTGGAGTAAGTCAATTTTATGTAGCTCTTGATGATGAGATTATGCGCAAGATGGGTGGAGACACTATCAAATCTTTAGCTAAAAGATTGTTACCTGCTGAAGAGCTTGCGAATTTAGAACTTACTCAATCGCAGTTTACCAATGCGATTACACGTGCTCAAAAACAAATGGAGGGACATAATTTCTCTATAAGAAAACATCTGTTTGATTATGATAATGTCGTAAATAAGCAGAGAATGAAGATTTATAGTAAAAGAGATGAAATATTACACTGGTTAACAAACGATCAGGAGCTTATTTTCAAGGAAATCAATCATATCATTCGTGAAATAGTAAGCCATGAAATTCAAACTCGATCTCAGAAAGATGAGAGTGTGGAAGAACTTTTGGAAAGTTTAAACCAAGCTTTCGGAACTGAAACTAGTATGTATGCTTCAGTAAATACAGATCAAAAAATTGATATTTTGAGTAATGATATTGAGGAAATTGTGATTGAGGTTTGGAATTCTAAGATGAGTACTTTCTCTGATCATGAGCGTCTTATTCAGATCATTAAAACTTTTTATCTTCAAGCTATTGATAAATATTGGATTGAACATATTGATACGATGCAACACCTTAGAGAAAAGGTAGGTTTGTATGGATATGCTCAACAAGACCCTCTTGTAATGTACAAACAAGAAGCTTTCAAACTCTATGAAGAACTACAACTCACTATCAAGATGGAGTTTGTTTCTAATTTATTGAGAGTTGACTTTGCTCAATTCCAAGCTCCACAAAATACTATCAATTTTGAAGGAGTAGA
>CAYVXG010000025.1:1493-13052 GCA_964455295.1 uncultured Candidatus Peribacteria bacterium | reverse complement strand
TATCACGCAGTACTGATCTAGTACCATCATTTACTACCTCAGCAATACCATCAAACAATCCATAAATACCATCAAAGTACATCTTCACATCAGCAAATGCTTCGAGTTTGATATCAAAACTTCCACCCTGTACCTTATTTGGTTTAAATAGATTCACAGTTTGAAGTGGTGGTTTTGGCATGAGAACTTTGAAACTATCGAAAGGTTCTACTTCCCAAGTTCTTTGTGTCATTTGTTCAATCTTTGATTTGAGTCCTGCTTCTCCTACCAACCCTATACCTCCTTTTACAATACAAAATATTCTTCAGATGAAGTCAGCAATATCAATTGCCAATCCAAGTTCGGGAGCAATTTTCGGAATTTTTGGAGCTGGAGGAAGTGTAGGTCCTTTGAAGGTAATCTGTGGAATAAAACTTGGTAAGTCAATATTGGAAAGATCTGGTGGTTTAGGTATAACTGGCAACTGTGGTAAGTCAATATTTAATTGTCCATTAATTACCCCACCCATCGAAGGTGGATAAGGGACATCAGGAAGTCCAAATTGCAAAAGATTCTCGAATACTCAAACTTTCTTTGGTTGGAATCTCAATCTTGGTAAAATAATATCCGTTCTTAAATCAAGATTACTTAAATCAAGAGTAATAGATGGTATCTTGAATGGAGGAATATTGAATACAGGAAGACTAGGACAGAAGCCTTTGAAAGAACAACTATAAGCACTGTAATTATCCACCGTACACTTACTACATTTCTCTTTCCAGTTTACTGTAAAATCAATAAGTATTTGTCGTGATTTAATAATATTAGTAAGTGAAACTATAAAACTTATCCATGCATCAAATCCTCTTGCAAACTTACTTAACCAAGAGGTAATGGCATCTATAGTTCCGTACGCAAAATTGAATACATCATAGATATATTTATCGTAACCATGAAGTAATTCATACACTTGTTTTGGTAACTGACCATACATCTCGATGGTTTGTATATTTTGTTGTACGCTCAATTCAAATTGTCCCAGCTGATTATTTATTTGTAAAACATTGTTTGCTGCAGTTTGACATTTTTGTTTTTCAGCAGTATCTGTGATAGCGTCACATTGTTTTATAATATCTTTTCCAAAGTTTGCCCACTCATCAATAATGACCTTATTTCTTGCCAACCAAGCGGTCCATATACCTTTGAGTTTCCCTACATCCTCGGTATAAACTCGAGGAATATCGATCAATACATCCTTCGTACTAATATGAATCAATTCACTTTGACTGAATAGCACTGCTAATTTATCAAATGGATTATTTAAAGTAGTATCAAGTTTTTTCGTAAGGTTTTGTTTACTTTGAACAAATGAAAGTAATTTTCCAGTGTTGGTGCTGAGTATTTTTGCTTTATCTTCCTCATATTCTTGATTTACTTGTGCGGTGATTTCATAGTCCGGTGAAGATTTACTTAATGAATTACCAATCACAGAAACTTGATTAGCGAGACCATCAAGGTCTGGTAGTACTACATTGAGATTTAAAGTAGTCAGATTATTTATAATATATCTAATCTGATTGTCAGCGAACTGATTGAGAAGACAACTCACGAGGCCTTTATCGCTCGCAGATTTAATATTGAGATCAAGAGAGTTACCACCTTCAAGTTTAGTTTTTGTAAAGAAACTTGATAAACTGATACTATCATAGTTGGTAAGATTCGCCTGCCCTCACAGTTTGACGATCAGTCCATTTTGATCTTGTGCAGACTCCAATCGAGTATCAGCATTATTTACAGTAGTTTCTACAATCTTCAAAGGTGAAGACTTTTCAATATTTCATGCGTTACACACATTGGTATTATCAAGTTGCTTTATTTCTTTATCAATAACATACTGACCTACAGTTTCTCATTCATTCACCTTACATTTTCCAATACCAGGATCTACTGCAAAAGCAATACAGTTACCTACAATATCTTTGAAAGGTTTGGGTAAGTTGATACCAAGTCCATAGGGTCAAAAACAAATTCCGATACCGAGTTTAGCAGTAAGAGTTGGAGAGAAATAAATTCTTACCATTGATGGATAGGTTCCCCCTCATGCTCGGTAGAAACCATCTCCAGGTCCTTTTTGACCAATTGGACCCAAAAATGGCATACCAATTGGACCCAAAAATGGCATAGGTCAGAAAGTAGTTTGCAAGGTAGCCGGGAACCATAATAATGGAAGACCCTTATCCTTAAAGATCTTACAACCCATCACTTGCATATCTCCAGGAGATAGGAATGCCATATTCCAAGGAAGGTTACTCAAGATTGGTACTCCACTACAATTCTTTTGACCGACTTTAAATCCTTCACACAATCCTTGTGTCAAAGAGCTTATCTTACTATTGAGAGCTTCATCAATAGAAGATCCAAACCCTACTACATTCACCGTAGAAGAAAGATTGAGATTTCCTAAAGAATCCATAGCTTCTGCCAAGTATTGTATTTCCTCAAGAGCACTGTCTTCACTAAGAACTCCTTTTTGATTCCAAGTTTCTTTAAGGTAACTATTTTTCACCTCTTCACTAAGTCCACCTTCATCTACAATGGAGTCTATAGTATTATTCAATCCTTCATTAAATTCTTGCTCATCTTGTTTCTGATTCTCATCTATTTGTTCTTGGATATCTACTTTTACTTCACGGAATCGATTTGAAAATGAAGATCCCACATTATTAATAATAATCTTTCGAATAAATTTAGCACATCCATCAAGCGGTGTAATATCAAGCCATGAAGCTACATCAGCAGAGTCTTGAGCATAGGCTGAAGGCGTAAGGAGCTTACCAATGGATGCATTGATACCATTTTCTTCTATTGCATCTTCTCCATGTTTTATACTTACAAGTTGTTGAGATTTGAATACCACATGGTAACCAAAAGTAAGTATTTTACTCTTATCGAAAGAAATATTATCTATCATAAATAGATATGATGGTCCTGGAGCAAGAGTAAATTTATAATCTGAATTGAGATCACCAGCAAAGAATCCTATTTGTTTATCACCACTAACTGGAACCTCCCATGGTCAAGAAAGTTTCTCGATATAGGTAGATTTGGTAGCGCCTTTTGACTGAAGAGTAATTTGGATTTTGACTACATCACCATCTTCGAGTCTACCTCCATTGAGATCGCTGAAAATTTTGTAAGTATCTACCTTATCTGTAGGAAGTAATGATTGACCTTCTTTATATACTACTTGTGGAAGGTTAGGTTCGTATATTGGAGCATATGACGAATCTAAAGTAATAGTACTATCGAGACTTGCTTGATAATTTTGCAATAAAGTCGCAGGATCAAATGCATCAAATATTTGTTCTTTTACACTATTAATAATATCTTTAGGTTTTTTAGAATTAGGAATAGTAATATCTACATCTACCTTATCTGGTTCTTCAAGTTCTTCAGCAGTCGAGATGTCAGTATCAAGAACTGAAGTCTCTAGATTAATCAGATTATTTCGATGCACCAAAGCTTCATCACGAATTTGAGTATTATTTACTTGTGGAGCAAATGATTTTACAATTGTCATATGATCTACTTGTCTTTTCTTTCGATCTGGATCACAAGCAAATTTATCGTTAGAAATATAATTTCCTCCCCCAAATCCAAGATTGAACAACGCATTATTTCCTCATCCTAAGAATAATCTGATAGTATTATTTTTATCTAATACTACGATGTCTGTTACCTTATCCTTATTCGGATCAGTCAGGAATCGTTGGTACACCCCATCCAGATTCTTCTCGCCTCCAGGTATATCCAGACAAATAGGATATCCATCTACATCAATCCTCTCTCCATTTCGATTTCTATAAAATCTCAATTGGTTGGCAAGTGTATGTACAAAAATATCTTGATATCCATCACCATCACCATCACCTACCAGGATATTTTTTATTCCATCTGCTATGATTGCGAGATCTCACAAACTCTTATATTCATCTTTTCCGATAGCAATAAGTAATCTGAGTGTTCCATTACTATACACAATCAACAAATCTTTTACTCCATTTTTATCTCGATCAATATCGATTACTTGTGATACAATATTATCAGGATCAGAATATAAAGCATCTCCAATAGAGCCATCATATTCTGTTTCTGCTACCAACTTATTCTTTTCTCCCAAACGATAACTTGGATCTCATAAGTTTATCACAAATTCACTCGCGTATGGAGTACTTGCCTGCCCTACTGAGTCACCCTGAGCCATATTTGAGATTGGTCTGAAGTAGTCACCAAATCCAATATCATAACTACTGTCGTTACTATTCTGTATACTTGGAACACCCTTATTAAAATCAGAAAGTATAGATTGAACTTCTTGAATAACTATTCCTTTTGCAGTTTTTTGACCTATATTCATAGTTACTATTTGATAAGCAGAAAGATCAAGAGAATTCTTTCGAAAGTCTATAACTGTCTCAAGATTGTAAGTATAGGACTGAATCATTTGTGCAATTTCTATCCCGTCATATGTGATACTCCACAAATCATAGTTTGCATATTTAGAATCATATTCTATTTTGATTTTACTATCAATTACTCCATTTTGTAAGTCAATAAGTGGGGTTCCTTCGCTATTTAAAGTTTTTCCTGCTATTGTAAGATTAAGCTTTTCAGTTTGATCAGTGTCCAACAATATATTTCGGTTGTTGATTGGTGAATTGGTATCCAATGAATTGATTTGTTTCATTCAGATATTTTTTACATCCAAATAAGGTAAGAAGCCATAAGGTGAAAGATATCCTAGCTGATTATTTACTAATGAAATTCCCAATTTACTTAAATCCATATCATCAAAAACTATAATCTGACCATTGTTGGTAAGAGCGAATTCAGATTTATAGACTGAGGAAAGATCAACATTTTGAGTAGTTACTGCAAGAGTTTTCTCACTATTAGCAAGAATGGATTGTCCCACAGGTGCCTTGGTTTGAGAATCTATTTGTTGTGACCAATCAGATCCATACAGATTTACATAAGCTACATTGAGATTATCTATTGGCCAGCTTCTATTTTGTACCAATAAACTTTTATAATCTGGATATTGTA
This sequence comes from uncultured Candidatus Peribacteria bacterium, assembly GCA_964455295.1. Lineage (GTDB taxonomy): Bacteria > Patescibacteriota > Gracilibacteria > Absconditabacterales > Absconditicoccaceae > CALMFT01. The sequence goes on along the minus strand of CAYVXG010000025.1, from coordinate 7,967 downwards.
AATCAAAACTTACATTTGCCAAAGTTGCAAATATGTAAGCTTGACCACCTGGGAATTCTGGCTGAATAGTAATTTTTCTTTCTCCATTTACCACAATAGTACTTCCTGAACCTGCAACATCAGCACTGGAGATGTTACCATATAATCCAAGTAATACATTTACGTCATCATATATAATATTTCCCCAAATATCAGTAACACTTAAAAGAGCCTCTGTATTAGTTTTGAGGTCAGTTACCGATTTATCCATTTTAATAATTGTCTTCTTCGCTTTTCCTGGAGCAATCTTTACAGGAATAGTTTTTATAAGCTTACCTATTTGTATCTGAATCAAATCATCACCAGCTTTCATTTTTGGATAGAGATAAATATCCAAACTTCCTCCAGTATGAATTACCTGATCCAAAGGAATAAAGCTATCTACTAACTGACTATTATTTACACCTTGCTGTGTTGTTTTTCCTTTTACTCAGATTATAAATTTATCTCATAAAGATTTAAAGTTTATTACTGAATAGAGAGGTTTACCATCATTGATATTTAAAGTAATTTTTTGTAAGGTATTAATATCGATAGAGGAGATACCATCAATTTGTTTTTCATAAAACTTCGCTTCTTCAGGGAGATTAATACTGATTTCAGCTGGAGATACTTGTAATCTAGGATCTATAATTTGTAAGGAAAGTTCTTGCTGCACTGGACTTAGTAGAGTACTTGATTTCACAAGTATCTTTTCAGTATTTCCTTGCGTAGTACTACTATCATAAATAAATCCAGCATCCATAAACGAATTAAATTGGAAGCTTGTAGACAAACGATTGTTATAAATTACTCCTCCACTATTACTGGTAGAAAGTACGAAATCAAACAAACTGCTACTAATCTTATTATTGGCAACATCAAATCACTCCATCACAAAAGGAAACATGTTACCTCTTGCAATAGGAAGGATATTGCTAGCAAGTGGTGTTGTAAACTTTAATGAAGCTACTTCACCAGGTTGAGTTACTATCAAAGCATTTTTATAGATACATTTTTGACCACAAACTTTTACTTGCACAAGCATATCTCCAATGCCATTTGGTTTTGCAAATGCATAAGTAAGAATTTGGTTTTTATTGGTATTGATAGTAATATTTTGAGCATTATTACAAGTGTTTTGTCCATTTTTAGATCCTACCAATAAACAATTTGCACCCGTACTAGAAAGACTTACTGTATAAGAACCAAGATTTTGTTTTGGTTGAATAGTAATACTCACTGTCCCATCTACAGCGGGTTGTTTAGTATCAAACGATACATTCAGATTATCTAATTGTTTACTTAAAGTCTTCTGTTCATCAAGAGTTATACCTGTATCTTTAGATTTAATAAATTGTCTTCGCTCTTGTGCGTATCCACTCCATGCCTGTCTTTCTCAATCAAGAAATTCTTCATCAAAGATTTCATCCTCTATTCCTGAGAACAATACACCATTTGCAGAACCTACAAAACTTACCTTCAGTTGGAATGGAGAATTACTCACCTCTTCAAGCCAACACTTGAAGGCAGCTGGTCGCTTACCTAAAGCTACTGTATAGCTTGCAGGAATCTTATCTCCACAAGCACTACTTACCAGTTGCTCCTTAGTCTTGGGAAGAGGAGTAATATTCTGAGCTTGTTGCTTTTGGATTACTTTAATCAAAGGTGGAGTTGATTCAAATTGAAGATAGTCTGAACCATCACTATTGATATAGGCAATTTCATATCCTGCTGGAGAATAATAGGGATATTGTAAACCAAGTGAAACTTCTGGATTGAGAAGATTGTCAGCTGGCTGTTTCGTGAGATAATCTTGTAACATCATACTTGATTTATTATTCACATCTGCAAAAGATTGAAATAAACTTACTTCATCAAGAACTTTATTTGCAGAATTGGTAGGAAGAGATTGCCACATATTATTTTGATAGTAGAGTTGCTCAGCAAGTATAGTAAGCATATCATCACTCGTTACCTCTTGACCATCACGCGTAGTTGCTAGCGCTTCGATCAAATAGTTTTCTGGAAGGAATTTGTAAGTTCTCAAAACTTCTCCTGTGTTATCAGCTTTCACCAATGGAGAAAGTTTATAATCATATTCTGAAATTTTATCAATCCAATTATTTCTAGGGATTCCGCCTTCCTCAGAACCATTATAGTAATTAAATCTATTTACATACTGATTGGTAAGGTCGTTATTATAATCTTTAACTTTATCTTGTAAGAAAGTTTCCAAAGATTCTTTGATTTCTGGAATAGATTTGAGTATCCTTTTTCCATCTTCTTCTTTGAAAACAGGAACTTTCCAAAGATTAGGATAAGTCCAAGTAACTTTAGTTCATCAGATACCTTGGAAGTTCACAAATCTTGGAGAATCTATTGGTCTTTCCAGTGTAAATTCATTGATTCCTCAGATTTGGAGCTTAGTGCCAGTCAATAAGGCTGTTTTACTGTTCTCATCATAGATAGCTTGTATACCTCCCAAATTCACTGCCTTCCCTTGAATAGTAATTTTGGCACCATCATGGAATTGTATCAAAGTACCATTGTTTTGTTCTTTAGTGCTCACATATTTTTCTGGAATAGCTTCCATAAGATGTCCATCTACCGTGAACTGGATACCTTTACAGATTGCTAAGGAATTTACCTCCACATTATGTAAATCACAACTAAAAGTAGATTCTCATCGAGGAAGATACAATTCTCTTCCTTCATATACGATAAAAAGTTGATTACGATTAGTTCAGGTTATCTCTCCTATCAGTCCATTAAAATTGATAGTAATACCATTTTCATACCAAGTAGCCGTATTATTAAAGTATACTTTCCCTCCTGTAACAATATAATCATCTGCTCTTTTTGCATACAATGTAGTATCTACATCACCAGGTTGAATATTAGTAAGAGATATTTGATAACCATTACAGCTAAGATTTTCCGCATCCTCATCTTCTGGCGGAGAAGTATCACACAACATATCTTTATCCAAAGTAACATTACCTAAAATTTCTACATAAGATCCATATAGATCTTCAATGGTTGGAGATTTGTGGAAATAAGTACTATCTACAGATTTAAAATAACGAGTTCGATTTTTTGAGTTTCCACCTTGTATTTGCAAATAATCTGAATTATCAGTAAAAGTAGTATTATCTGGCAATAAATAAATACCATCAGAACTTGATTCACTCCCCATGGATCGCAAATTAATTTCATCCCAATTTGTAAGTCTTGGCTTACCTGTATTTCTATATTTATATTTTTTGAGCCAGTTTGTAAATTTCAACCAAGCACCATCATCTTTGGTAACTTGAATTGCAGACCCATAGAAATCTTTTCCAAGATAACTATCTGAATATCCTGAATAAGATTTAAGATTGGAAACCACATCCGTATCATCTTCATCATCATTATCTTCATCTTGAGTACCGAGTGTAAATCATATTTTTCTTTCGGGAGAAGTAATTCTACTTCCCGCTATATCAAATACTCGTCCTCCTATACTTCTATCCAAAAACGGATTCCACAATTGAGTATAATCCATCTTAGTTTGCTTGAGTTTCATATCATCGGAATCTGGATCAATATTGAAAGGTGTATACCCCGCCCAATATCGAGTGATGAATTTTTCCATAGTTTTGAATTTTTTTTTAATCTTTTTGTACGGTGTTGTATTTTTTATTCTATCAAATTCTTGTTGATCATATTCAATCAAAGAAAAATCATACCCTCTATGCGCCTCTACTTCTCTCGCATTTTCTCCTCTACTAGCACCTACTGATTGTCCATCTTCATGTTCTGACCATTGGGTATAATCAAAATCATTGAGTTTTCCTAAAGATCTTATATTATTGAAGGTTCCACGATAAATACCAAATTCCTCAGCACTTCTGAGCAACTCTGCTGGAAGACCAAAATAATATACTTCATATGTTTTTACTTTTTTCAGTAAAGATGAAGCTGCTCCCAATGCAATATCAAGAAAATTACTTCCATTTTTAGGAACCTCTATCCTTGTTGGTACAATAACATTCATTGCATATCCTTCTTGTTCTATCTTATCATCAATGGCTTTTTCAAGTTTAGTGTTTACATCAAGTAAAAGCTGTTTACTAATTTCATCTCTTTTGCTTACCATAGTAATATGATCATCAGCTTTGGCTCCGCTAGTTCCTCCTACGTATCTTCCTCCCAAACTCAATCTTTTTTCTTTGGTTTCAAAATATGCTAAACCATAGAGTTCGATATAGTTTTTCATAAATCCATCCACCACTTTTTGAATAAACATAGTATTGATAAACTTACTATTTGGTAATGTTCCAAGGGCAGAATCTGAAGGTTCAACATCATTACCACTATTATTATCGCTGGTACTACCTAATAAAGATTTGAGCTTTTTAATAAGATTCCAAAATTTTTCAATTTCTTTTGCATAGTTTGATTTTATTTCATCGAATTCTTCATCTCCATAATAACTATCTTCTAGAGAAGGATTTACCTTAGTATTATATTCACTGAGTACTTCTACTATCCCACTATTATGCAGTGCTTGAAAAACATCCACCATAAGGTTGGTATATCTATTATAACTTACATCCTCGTTAAAAATATAATTATTGAGATATTTATCAAAATTATCTTCCACCACAGTTTGTTTTTGATGGAGGATATCCTCATACCATATTCCGCTTCCTACCCACACAGAAGGATTCTCAGCATATTTTTCTAATTTATCAAAGTAAGTATTATACTTAGCAATGTCTGCATCAAAATCGATAACACTATGCCAAATCTCAGGTTGTCCATTACCTTCAGACTGATATTCAAAATAATCTGAAGCGGGATTATAATAGTATTTTGGTTTTTCAAAATCTACTAAAGGATATACTGTAGGAAATATAAATCCTTCTTTATTTACCACCGGTAAACTTAAATTACCAATCAACACAGTTCCTACTAATCTACTTGGTCACTTCTCTTCTCCTTCAAGATAAAGATTCTGATTGATTTTGACCATATCAGCTGGCGATACAGTGGCAGGATCAATCTGAAAGAGCAGTACTTTTGCATTACTATAATTTCTTCCTATATATTCGTTTGTAAACCAATTCAGATTATTATCTATATCTCATGCAACAGACTTATCAACAAATACACTGATGATATCTATGGGTTCGCTTGCAGCATAAGCTTTCATCCAACCGAACATAGTTCCAGATAAAAGAATATCACAGATATAAATGATACAAATAGTCAGAAGAAAATTTGCTTTATGAGACCAAACAAACATATCAGAAAATCAAGCTTCAAAATTAAAAAATATTAATTCTAGGAATGGCTTTATTGTGTTTTAGATTATGTATCGGATTTTAAAGTATTTTATAGGCAACTTTATCATTCTTCATAGTCATTATTTCCTTTTGATATTCAAATAAAAACATGCTTGTAAAGCAATATGTCTTTACATTGTGTTGTAATATTTCATGATATAATTATATACGGAAAACGTCAAAATAATGATCTCAACAGATAGTGTATTTTTCACAAAAAAGTAAGAAAAATCCATGATTTCAATCAATTTAGTAGTTTTATTTACCCTATGTCTTTCCCAAAAATCCCAAGTCACCCAAACTTCCCTGAATTGGAAGGAGAAATCTTAAGTTTTTGGAAAAAAAACAAGACTTTTGAAAAATCAATTAGTGAAAAATCAAGTGATGAACCTTATAGATTCTATGATGGACCACCTTTCAAGAATGGTATCCCTCATTATGGATCGCTCTTACAATCATTCATTAAGGATGCTATTCCTAGATTTTGGACTATGAAGGGGAAGAGAGTAGAAAGAAAGTGGGGACGAGATTGTCATGGCATTTATATTGAACAAAAGGTTCAAGCAAAATTAAACCTAGTTTCCAACAAAGATATCGAAAAATATGGGATCCAAAAATTCATCGAAGAATGTAGACAGTTTACAGACAGTGTAGTAGATGAGCGAGGATGGTGTATTGATCATATTGGTCGTCGAGTGGACTTTGACCATCCTTATCAGACTATGGATAACTCTTATATGGAATCTGTATGGCGAGTATTCAAGAATTTGTGGGATAAAGGCCTTATCTATAAGGGTAAAAGAGTGAGTATGTACTCTACAAAACTCAATACTGCAATTAGTAATTTTGAAGTACAAGCAGATAATAGTTACGCAGAAGTTTCAGATCCTGCTATCACTGTGAAGTTTCCAATTAGAGGAAATATTCAAAAAGAAGAATTTGAATATACTGAAGATGCTTTTAAGAAAGTAGCAATTGGAGTTATTAAGAATAAAGAAGGAGCCATTCTCATGCTTTTCAATAGTGAACTTGGAAAACGAAACTTGCCTGGAGGTAAAGTAGATAAAGGGGGAACTACAGAAAAAACACTGATAAGAGAACTCGAGGAAGAAGGTGGAGTGAA
>CAYVXG010000025.1:0-1393 GCA_964455295.1 uncultured Candidatus Peribacteria bacterium | reverse complement strand
CCTGCAAATCTTGCATTGGTAGCAAGCACTGATATTATGTATGTACAAATTTACGACAAAGAAAGAAAAGAATATTTTATATTAGCTGAAAATCTGCTTAGCAAGTACTATAAGGATGATTCTCAATATTTGCTTACGTATAGATGTCTCGGAAAAGAACTCGAGGGTCTGAAGTATCAAGCTCCATATGATTTCTATAAAGCTGAGAATCATCATCAAGTATATCTTGCTGATTATGTGACTGAAACTGACGGTACAGGAATAGTACATACTGCTCCAGAATTTGGAGAAGATGATTTTAGAACTGGACAAAAATATTCATTAGCTCAGACAGAAGCTCTAGACGAACAAGGAAGATATACGGCTCAAGTAGCAGATTATAAAGGAATTTATTATCAAGAAGCTAACGAGACCATCATGAATGATCTCAAAGAAAAAGGATTATTATTCAAAAAAGAATCTATCACTCATACTGTTCCGATTGATCCGAGAGCAGGAGGACCATTGATTTATAAGACACAAGATAGTTGGTTTATTAACATTCAATCTGTAAAAGAAAAATTGATTGAGAAATCTAAAGAAATCAATTGGGTACCAGACCACCTTAGATTAGGAAGATTCCTAAAAAACATAGAAACTGCTCCAGACCGATGTATTTCACGTACGAGATATTGGGCAACACCAATGCCTGTATGGACAGACGGAGCTGAGGATTTTAAAGTATTGAGTTCTCGTGAAGAAATTTTCCTCTTAGATCAAACTGGAAGTAAGATATTAGAAAAGAAAATAGTTGATGGAAATACAATCTATCGAGATACTCTCAATAATCAAGAACTTGATCTTCATCGTCCCTATGTAGATAATATCTGGGGAATGGAAAATGGAAAGAAATTTACAAGAGTAGTAGAAGTATTGGATCCATGGTTGGATAGTGGAAGTATGCCATATGCTCAAGATCACTATCCATTTGAGAATAAAGAAAAATTTGAACAATCATTCCCTGCAGATTTCATTGGAGAGGGACTTGGACAAATTAGAGCTTGGTTCTATGTGATGCATGTATTGGGAGTCTTACTCTTCGACAGTATTGCATACAAAAATGTGATCTGTACAGGAACTATACTTGGTAATGATGGACGTAAAATGAGTAAATCATTCTGAAACTACCCAGATATCAAACCCACCTTCGAGAAATTTGGGGCAGACGCTATCAGAATGCTCTATGCGAACAGTCCAGTACTTAGTGGTGGTGACCAGCCTTTCTCTGAAGAACTTGTAAGAGAAGTAATCAAAAAAGTTCATCTTCCTTTGTGGAATAGTTTCTCTTTCTTTCTGACGTATGCAAGTATAGACAAGTTTACACCTCGTAAATTTAGTATCAATGATTTGACTC
>CAYVXG010000024.1:0-13438 GCA_964455295.1 uncultured Candidatus Peribacteria bacterium | reverse complement strand
TCCATCATCTTGTCTTATCATTACACCTTGCGCACTATATCTATAAGCTTGATTAAAATTATTATCTTGAGGCGTGTATTTAGCTTTCAATCTTACGATACTTTGAATAAGTCCTACTACAATAGTAGCATCATCACTACGAGCTCCCATAGCTTCACTTGTTGCATCTGCATCAATGGAACCTAAGAATTTATCCGCTTGTGTATCAAGCAATACCTGCAAGAAAGCAGGAAGATTTTTTGCTGAATCAAAAGCTCTTTTGTTTTGAATAAGAAATAAGGCAGCATTTTTATATACTTCAGGCAATTGAAGTTCATTCATTTTTTCAGTGAGTCTTGCATTATCTACTCCCACTTCTTGGAAAACACCAGCAAGTTCATTTTTCAATTTACTATTTGTAGAATCCAACACTTGTTTAGCATAACTATCAAGTTTATTTCCTACTTTTGTTCCTACTTCTGCAACTTTAGTTCCCAATGAGTCTAAGAATCCCGCCATAATGAAATATACAAAACAAATAAATTATTAATTGATTATAGTTGTGAAATAGTGAAACGCAAATAATCCAAGCTCACAAATCACAAATTCATCGTTAAAACTTGCAAAAAAAATAAATGTAGATATAATACTATGTAATAAGGAAATATAATATATAAACTGAAATAAGCAGCGTGGATATTTATTCTAACCCCAATTTTACTATGAGTATAAGTACCTCACTCATCTGATTATTAACAAGTCTCAATTGGTTTGATCCTATTGATGATCCTTACAAAAATATAAAATCAACGGACGTTGTAGATGCAAGCAAACTTGATGACCCCTTAAGAAATGGTATTGACGCTATTGGACAAGGGGTAGGAGGTATTAAAAATGATGAAATCACGGGATTTACAGACGCTAAAGATACCTTATTGAGCGGAATACAAAACGGAATAAATCGATTCCTAGGATTCTTAGCTCTCATCGCATTGATCTACCTCATCATTCAAGGAATTAAATTACTTCTCAATCCTAAAGACGACGAAGTTAAAAAGATACAAGAACACATCAAAGCTGCAGCCCGAGCAATCGGTGGTATCGGTCTCAGTCGATTATTCGTTTCCTTCGTCTTCCGAGCTATCGGTCAATTCATCGGAGCGTAAAACATATTTCGACATTCAAACTTTTCAATTAAACTGATGAACAATCAGTTTTTATTTCTCTAAATTCCCAGCGATTTAATGTCACAGCTTCCACAAAAAAGTCTTCCTAATCCCTCCAGCCGTCAAAAACACTGCGTGATCAATTTAGTACCAACCATCATAGAAGTTACCAGTATCAGTTGATGAGCGGGTCCCTCTGGGGGCGAAATCAACTCCGCTGTACAGCGGAGCTGTTTTTGACTAGACCTTTTCTTTCTTTTGGGGCAATGCCAAAAGAAATTAAAAACTAAAAAGAAAAATTATTACCCTTCCAAAGAAATTAAATAATAAAAACGAAGTTCATAACCGCGTTCAAAAAAACTTATTCTAATTAGTAAATCTGAATACTTACATTTACAGAGTTGTTATCTTCATTGGATTCTGCAATGAGATTTGAAGAATCTATCTTACAAGTAAGAAGTTTGAAACCTTTGTTTGTAGTAAGGTTACCAATATAGACATTAGGAATTTCTGTGATAATTTCTCAGTTAGTACTAATAGTTTGATTGTCTGTATAGGATCGATAAGGATAAAGTTGCCCATCTACACCTTTACAACCAAATTTGAGAGAACCCATGCTATCAGGTGCATAAGCAAGTCCTTGATTTTGGATTTTGATACTGAGGGTAGCAAACTTTTGATCGAGAGAAACGCTTCCTGCTACTGTTGCGAACGGAACAAAGAAATCAGGACCAGAAGTTGCTACTTGATGAGTAGGTTCATAATTGTTTGTAGGATAATTATTGGAGATAGAAAGAATTTCATCTGAAGTTCTCATTTTTTTTACTTCTTTGAGGAAGAAAATATAGATGTCGGTAATAATATCATTGGTAGAAGTTTTAATCTTACTGGTAATTACTTCAATCAGTCTATTTTTTGTTGCAAGGGTTACTTTTCCATCGGCTGAGGAAACTACCGATACAATTTTTGATTTTATAGAATCAACAGCTGATTGAGCTTGCACGATTGGTACAGAAAAAATATTTTGGGTAGTACTGCTATTACTAAAAAATCCCCATCACAAGCCTGTGAAGAGTGCTCAAACTAAGATAACTCGTTTGACCGCGCATTTCATATGTTTATTATAATCAGATGAAGCTTTATTGTCAAATATATGAGGTTCAAATTGAGATAGAAAAAATGACCATCAAATTGATGTGTCATTCTTATAATTTATTCCAATAAAAGTCGTAATTACGTAGATTAAATGTCGAAGAGGGGACTCGAACCCCCAAGCCGAAGCATACGCACCTCAAGCGTACATGTATACCAGTTCCATCACCTCGACAAAGTGATCTAATAAGTAACAAAGAAGCTACAATAATCAATAAAATTTATCGACTCTCTACGCTCCCTCTCATTTTGGGAGATACCCACTCTCAATGCTCCCTCTCATTTTGGGAGAGGGTTGGGGTGAGGGTGCTTCGACCAAAAACATATTTCCACTCCTCTCAAAAGAAATTAAAAACCAAAAAAGACTATAGGTTAATCCCTATAGCTCATCTGTTGAATACAATAAGGTAAATTAATCCATTATTTTTTCTTCCACTCCGCTTTTACAATTATGATATTGAAGTGAAATGTTTTGATAATCTGAAGATCGATTGTGTCCGCAAATTCTTTTTGGAGGCTTTCCATCTGCCAAGTCATCATCTCTAAATAGAGAGTTGCACCCGTCAATCCATAGTTTACAATTTCCCCAAATAGTACTCTATACAAATCCAGCCCATCAGGTCCTCCCAAAAATGCCATTCTTGGCTCCCAAGTTTTTGCTCATTCGTCTGCGTTATCCTCAAAAGTTTCATCGGGAATATAAGGATAATTACACACGATCACAAGTTTATTCGTTTGTCGTTGTTTGTGTAATTCAGGAAAGTTTGCGAGTTCTTCAAGTCCTCTACTCACTAATGTCGAAGTTGCAATATTGCTCGCGCTCAATAATTCAGAATATTTTTTTATATTTTGAGTGGTTAAATCCACTGCCTCAGAACTCAGATCCCAAGAAGCTAAGGTTTTTGGTTTTTTCCTAGACAACAAAGACACACTCAAACCGAGTACCCCACAACCACAACCCAAGTCTAAGACATCCACTACTTCGTCATTTCCCGCTTCGATACCTTCCACTACCGCTTCAATCATATATTCCGTTTCGGGTCTGGGAATCATTGCTCTTTTATCAATCAGAAAACTATTACCCATAAAGTCCACATGTCAGACAATATATTCCAGTGGCATTTTGTCTTTTTCATATAAAAAATAATCTGAAGAAATCTTTTCAGCGACTGCTGGATCAAGCACATCATCGTAATGAAGAATAATTTCTTTATAGTCTACTCAAGTATGATGTTCTATAAGCTTGCTGAGAACATGTTTATTTTGAAATTGTTTATTAGCTACCAGTTCGTACAGAGTCATAAAATTATATCCAGTTTAAAAAATAGTGTGTATTCAAATTATAGTATATTCCAATTCATGAGTTTCAAGAGTATTAAGCCCCAATTCATAGTGCTCTCAAGTCATCCTTGAGGCTTTCCTCTTCTTTGAGATTTTCCTCAAATTGATTGAGAGCATAGATCACACTACTATGGTTTTTCTTGAAGAATTTTCCAATTTTATCAAGGGTCCAACCATAGGACTTTTTGGCTACCCACATAGCAATTGCACGTGCTCCCACCAATTCTTTGGTTCTTCCACTTCCGAGTAAATCTTCTGAACTAAGCCCGTAATAATCGGCTATTTTTTGGATGGTCTGTAAGAACTCTTCATCCTTTGATCTTTTTTTATTCTTATGATCTGAGGAAACTACATCACCGTCGAGCTTTCCAATCACGCCTCTATATTCATATCCCATCGATTTGAGGACTTGAATCACATCATCCAGTGTGAGCTCACGTTGCAATAATTGTTTTTTGGTGATCAGAGTATTGGTAATTCCCTCAAGCTCTCTTACATTATCTGTGATTGTGGAGGCCACCAATTCATATCCTGTCTCAAGTAGTTCTTCACCTCTCGCATTTCGTTTTTGTTTGAGAATAGCCATTCTGGTTTCAAAATCTGGCATGGTGATTTCACAAATTGTTCCCAAAGCAAACCTTGTCTTCAGCCTTTCTTCAATCTGCATCAGCTGTCTTGGTGGTTTATCCCCTGAAAAAATCACCTGTTTTTTCTTATCTACAAATTCATTAAACAATCCCAACAAGATATCCTGACAAGCATTTTTATTTGCAATAATCTGAATATCATCCAGAATTAGCACATCCACTTCTTCAAACTTACGCAAGAATTTATTGACCGCATTATTTTTGATAGAGTCAATAATTTCAGTGACCAACTTGGAAGTCGGCAAATATACTACGGTCTTGTCGTGTCGATTTTTTATGATCTGATTTCCTGTCGCTTGGAGCAGATGCGTTTTACCTAAACCTACATGTCCGTGTAAGAAGAAAGGATTATGAACTTCCCCAGGATTCTCACAGATAGCTTGTAGTATCGCATACGCAAATTCATTGTTTGGACCAACCACGAAGTTTTCAAATTGATATTTAATATCAAATAATACTCCAAAGTACTCTGAAAGTGTTTTTTTGTGCGATTGAAAAACTTGTTCAGCTGTTTTTGATACTGATTTTTCTTCTCCATCAGCTTTTTTAGCTTTTCCATTACTTTCCAAAACTCCTTTGAGTTCCACTCCACTAATCTGACTATCTACTACTATTTCTATATCATACTGCTGATTGTAACATTCATGAAGTGAGTCACGCAAACCATCCAAGAAAAACTTCCTGATCTGTATGAGTACAAAATCATTTGCCACGGTGAGCACCACGATCTTTTTTTCTTCACTGATCTCAGTAATCGTACACTTATTTAAGAAGCTAAAAATCTTCTTGGTATCGTAACTCAATGCAAGATGTTGAATAATCTGAATTCGAAGTTGAGAAAAATATTCTTGAGTTATGATCGAAGGAAAAAATAAGTAAATGCGGGGTATTTGGAGATATTCACTAATTCTGATTATTTATAATTTCTCGTTGCTTAAGCTATAATGTTATGCTTGTTAATATCAAAACAAAATCTGATTATTCTCTTTCTTATTTACATTTTATCAAGCTCAAATCAAAGTCTTTTTGCCTTTTCCAAGGCTAGGATTTCGTCTTTAGTTCCTAGTTTTGCGTATACACACCATCCTTTACACAAGCCAAATACATAGTCATTGCACAGTTCCCCCTGTCTAAATTGTAAATCCTTACATCCTCTGTACTGGAGAAACTGTCTCATCCATTGCAGTAACTTCCTGAGTTCTTGAGTATTATTTTTGGGACCAATATAAGTAGCTTTATCGTCTGCTCTGTATCTGGTGAGTAAGACCTGAGGATAGGGATGATTGGTAATCTTAATATATACGTAGCTATTATCTCCTTTGAGTAGTCTATTGAATGGTGGGAAATGCTTTTTAATGAGATTAGATTCAAGTACCAAGGCTTCTTGTTCACTTTGACAGACCAGAAACTCAAGATTCTCAGCCTTATTCAGCATATCTTGTTTCCATACACTCTTTGGATTGAAATATTGTCCTACTCTCTTTCTGAGGTTTTTTGCCTTTCCGATATACAATATCTGCTTTCTTCCATCACGAAAAATATAGACTCCAGGGAGTTCAGAAATATGATCCAGTGATGGGAATTGTAACATTTTGGGGGTTTGTAAATATATTATAGTCAGAATTAGAAGACTAACCAATATCAAATCCACTAAAGTCAGATTTGCTTATTGAAATAGAAGGCTAATCCATTATGTTGGTAATACTATTTATTTCTTACAAATTTACTATGAAAATTATTATTTTCGCTGCCATTGCATTTTTACCATTATTTCTTGCAGGTTGCGGTCTTATCAAAAATAAAAACACATCAGGAACTTGAGATACTCCAAGCGTAGAAACTTCACAAAATGTAGTTGAAAAAGGAGATACAGTATCAGTAGACTATATAGGTAAACTTGAAGACGGTACCTTATTTGATACTTCAATCGAAGCTGAAGCCAAAGCTGCAAATAAACTCAACGAAGGAAGAACTTATGAACCTTTGACATTCGTTGCAGGTGCAGGACAAATGATCCCTGGATTTGATGCAGGTGTATTGGGAATGAAAGTAAACGAAACTAAAAAATTAACATTAGCACCAGATCAAGCATACGGTAATGCTGACGATCCAAAATACAATGTTCCTATGAATATTGAAACATTCAAAGTTGCTGGTATCGAACCTAAAGTAGGTGAATCATACGACTTTGGAGGACAAAGAGCTAAAGTAATTTCTATCAGTGGAACTACTGTAACAGCAAGCTTTGCTCCAGAATTAGCAGGTAAAACTCTTATCTTCGAAATCACTGTTAAAAACATTACTAAAGGATCTTAATTATAGTTTAGGGTTAAGAAAAAATCTTCACTGAGATACATATTCACTCATTTAATTTTTTTTAGATATGGAATTTAAATGAAACATTATGATAGATTAAGGAAGATTTTTTCTTCTTTAAAAAACGTACCCTGACTTCAGCATTTTTACCAATTCATCAAACATCCCTTGAGAACAGGAGGTTTTTGAAGAGTAGGATCCTCAAGTATTCACAAAGCTTTAACGCTTTTACCCCAGAAAAAAGATTTAAAAATTCTAGAAATAGGAGGAGGTGTGTGAAATATAACGAAAGAACTTATAAAGCTCAGTACTGAAACCGTGGAAGTGTGCGAGTGTAATGATATCTTTATCAAGGAATTGAAAAAACTTAAAAATACAAAAGTGCATAAAGGATTTTTTGAAGATATATCTTTTGACGATAACTATGATGTTATCATTTCTACAGTTCCTATGAGTGTTCTTCCCAAAGTTCAAAGACAACAGATGTTACAAAAGGCAAAGACTCTTCTAAAACCCAAAGGGATGTATATCCATCTTCAATATAGTCTCTTTCTCAAAAAAGATCTCAATGAAATATTCGGAAATAGCTCTCATCTTTTTTCTTGGAAAGATCTACCCTTTGTCTGGATTATGAAAAGCACTAAAAATTCATAGTATATCAAAAAACTCTGATGAATTTCAGGGTTTTTTGTCTATGAAAAAGCACTTATAGGGGAAAACCTATAAGTGCTTAAAACCAGAACTATTAAATAAAACTCTTAATCAAAAACATTTTCTTTGAGTAGATCACGAACGATCTCTTTGGCGTTTTTAGGATTCTTCTTCATCCATTCTTTCACCATTTCAGCGTTAATAATCACCGGGGTAGAATTTGTAGTTTTTGTAGCAAGTAAAGTTTTTATCTCTGATACCTCCTTAGATATTTTATTAAGTCGTATCAAATTTATTGCAGGAATAGAATTCCCGTCTCCGTCCGCCGAGAGTGCACCTGTAAGCGCCATTACTTGACTTATTTCTTGACGCGTTAACGTAGTGTCTATCATGATTGCTAATGATTTGCTCTTTTCAGATCCACTCGCTGTTAATATGTTATTTTCTCCTAATTCAGTTGTACAGGAGGAGAAAATAACTGCTACAATAAAAAATAATAGTAAATTTTTCATAGTAAATTTGTTTGTTTTGTTATTAATTTTTTGAATTAAGAAATACTAATTTTAAGCTATCGCTAAAGTTTAGTTTTCGAGCGTCAGTTTTCACAGTTACATAAGAAATTTTCTTATCCAACTCTTTAAACTTCTTATCAAGTGTTACTTTTTGAGAAGCCCATAATTGAGAAGTACTTCTTTGTAATGAATCGTTTGAAGATTGAAGAATGGTGACTTGAGTATGAGCGTCTTCCAGTTCACACACTAATTCATTCATCAATATTTCATTGCGATTGTTTTGTATCTGTAAGCTCGCCAATTGGATACTATCAGTTCTCAATTTTTTCTGTAAGTTTTCTATACTTTTTTTTAGTGGAATAAGTATGGATTCATTGTTTCGTTTCTCATTTAGTGCTATTTTTTCAAGTACTGAATGGTTAAGTTCTTTCGTGGCTATTTTTTCTGCTGCAAGATTTATGATATACTTTCTCTCGAAGAGATAAGTAACATAAAGGATTGCAAAAAGCAGAAGTCCCAATGGTATCAATTTAAATTTTCCGTAATCTCTCATTTTAATTTGTTTTTGATTGTTTTATTTAATGGTAATGAACAAAATAGAAAATCTTTTGGATGACCAAAAAAACTAACTATTCTAACATCAGAATAGATATTATTTTATATTTGTCAATAGAATATATTATTTTTGGATAAGAGTGTCTTTTACCTTCTCATAGAGAGCTACATACTCTTCTGGAGTTTTGTAGAGTGGAAAAATTGGAGTAGTTGGTTTTGGGAGAACGAGTTCGATACTATCCGCTACTTTCTGATTATTTTCAAATAATTCATCTATCGTCTTATCGTCAAATCCATTTCCTTTCATAATCTCTCTCACTTCAGTGTCAGACATAATATGATAATCACCTGCAACTCTTCTTCTCGTACCATCTTTAATTTGTTTCTGATCCTTGATCGCAAGCGCTGTTTCATAAGCAATCTTGTCATCCTTATTGATATAGTGGAAATTGGAACTAATTGTACATGGGATTTTAGTTTGGAGAGATATTTTCATAAGCTGTTCATTGAGAAGTTCTAGGGACTTTTCGAGTTTGTAGTCTTGAGCTGTAATTTCGAGATACAGATCTTCCCCGAAAATATCTTGGAAAGGTTTGATATACTCTTCTATCAGACTATCAAAATTATTACCTGTTTTCAAATCTCCGAGCTGAGTGGCTAACAAAGATCTTTGTCCTCCCAAAATACAAATTACTCCCTCAGAATGTTCTTTGACAGAAGCAATATCTATAGTAGCTAAGCCATTGTTACCGAGAGTATTAGCCATAGTAGTAAGCTTCATCAGATGAAGATATCCCTCGTAGTTTTTAGCTAACAAGGTCAGATATTGATCTTGAGAAGGAATTTTACCCAACACATTGGTCAAAGTAAGTTGTACACCACACAAAGGTTTGATATCCGCCTTCTTCGCTTTCGTATAAAACTCCATGATTCCATACATTCCATTGTAATCCGCCAAGCCCATGGTAGAAAAACCAAGCTCTTTTGCTTTATCAAGAATCTTGGCTACCTTACCGATAGATTCAAGTAAACCATAATGACTATGACCGTGGAGATGAATATACATAGAGGGATTTTGTAAAAAATGATAATCTGATTGTAGTGTTTTCTCACTTGATTTCCATAGATTTACAGTCAATTCAAATTACAAAAACAAAAAACCCTTCACGAGGAAGGATTCTTGTAGTGTTGAATAAGAAATTATTCAGCAGCTGTTTCTTCTTGAGATTCTGCTGCTTCAGGAGCCACTGGAGCATTTTCTCTTGACTCTCTTACTTCTCTTTCTTCGTTATTATTTCTTCTTTGATAGTTGTTTGTGTTTGGTCCTTTGAGAGCAAGTGCTGTTTTACTAATCTCATAAGGAATCCCTTTTTCTTCACACACTAGAGCTCTTACAGATAATCCAATTTTTCTATTTCTTGGATCAAATACAATTACTTTAGCTTTTACTACTTCACCAAGCTTCAACGCTTCAGCTGGATTGTAGATTGGGTGATCCGTGATTTCAGTGATATGAATCAATCCATTGATATCATCATAGATTCTCATGAATGCTCCATAAGGAACGAATCTGATAATCTCTCCTTGAATCACATCTCCTTCAGTAAACTTGTTTGCAATAATTGACCATGGATCTTCTTTGATTTTCTTGATAGAGAGTGAGATTTTTCCATCGTCGAGTGAGATAACTTTCACTTTCGTCTTATCTCCAACCTTACCAAATTTATCAATATTATCAACGTGACCGTATGTAATTTCTGAAATATGTACCAATCCTTCTACACATCCTCCAATAGTCACAAATAATCCGTAACTTGAAAGACCTGAAATAGTACCATCGTAGATATTACCTACTGCCAATCCTTTCATAATTTCGTCTCTTTCTTCTTTCATTGCCTCTCTTTCAGAGAAGATCACTCTCTTAGCGTCTTCATCGATAGTAATAATTCTTACTTTGAATTCTTTACCGATAAGATTGATTAATTTATCGAAGATAGCATCTTGATTTCCATCTTCCACTCTTGGATAATTCACAGGTGAAAGTTGGCTCAATGGAATAAATCCTTTAATACCATGCATATCGATCAATAATCCACCAAGATTTGCTTCTGTAGGAACCACTGTAAGTAATTCATCAGATTCAAATTTAGCATGAATAGATTTCCAGATATCGTGTTGTAACAATCTTGTCACTGAAACAATATAGTACCCCTCTTCGTGCATCACATCCGTAGATAAGATTTCTACTTCAAGTTCTGTACCGATTGAAAGATCCAATCCTCCTTTTTCAAGTTCTCTCGCTTCTTTTGGCATAATTACACCATCAAAAGATCCGCTTTCGCAAGATAACAATACACCATTGTTGTATTTGTTGATGATCACTCATTTTACCTTCGCTCATTCTTTAATCAGTGGAGCTCACACTGATGCGATTGTTGTCTTTACTTTCTTAGTCGCCATTAGGATATAAATAGTTAGGATATAAATAAAAAAATACGTATAGTCTATAATTAATAGTTATTTTCCTGCTTAATGCAAAGGAAATTTACTTGGCACAATACACTCAAAAGGAAAAAATAGTTTGCAAATAATGAAAAGATTTTCTTGTTCTAATTAACTCACAAAACATACATCGGAGGTATATTTATCCAAGTAAAGGAGTATATCTTCCAGTCAAGAACTTTGTAGATATCATACATCTTAGGATGACCATAACTAATCCCACGATACTGCACCCCTTTCTTAGTAGATTCTTGAATATATGAAATAAGCTGAGGACTGTCTCTGAACACATTAAAGGGTAAGGTAGAAATGATAATATCCACATGATCAATCTTGCGATCTTCCAGTATCTTCCTAATGTCTGCTACATCTCCCTGAATAAAAGATATATTTTTTCTCCCATATTTTTCTCTGAGAATATCTATATAATCTGAATCAAATTCGATGCCATAATACAGACAATCATCGCTCATTTTTTCCAAAATGCGCTTGGTAACCGAACCTGTCCCAGGTCACAACTCCAAGATAACTTTCTTATTCGTGCCCTTCCAATCAATCGATGCACACAAATTTCTCGCAGCTCTATCATGAGTAGGTCGCAAGGAAGCATTTGCAAGCGGCTGCAAAAAAGAATTTTTTCAAAAAAAGTAAAGAATTACGCATATGATAAGAAAACTGAAGAATTAAAGAAAAGTTTATACACTAATATTTGGTTCAAGTATATAGTTCGGCATCAGCTTATCCACTTCTTCAAACCCCAATTGCTCTCGTGGCGCAGCAAATACCTGATTATTCCATATCGCTTGCAATCCTCCCTCTTGATGTCTAAAATCCAGGTGATGAGCAGATGAAATATTCAAACTCTCTCCCTGAGAGTCGATCCAGAAATTCTCACCCAAGAAAAACCCAGAAGCATTCCTTTCATCCACAGCTTTCAATTGCATAGTATCAGATTGGAGATCTCCCACCCAAAAGTTCTTTCTTTGTCCGATATACATAATTCCTGTACTCACCAAAAAGCCCTTCTGAGACAAAATCCTATACAGATTCTTCTTATCCTGATGATACAGATGTATCTTTTTACCTTGAATTTCCATAAGTTCTTTGAGCATATTCACACACAAACATCCGATTCTCAAATTCGTAAATGAACCAGGACCATTCAGCACATACACCGAAAATTCAGAAATATTCTTGTCCTGTTTACTAAAATAATCGTACAAAGCCTTAGGTAAATTCATTTCGAGATCGCCTCTCGGAATTACGATATATTGATCGTCACTAGATAAGACAATATTTTCTAAAGATATATTTATGAAAAGCGAGTAAGACACTGGGGAAATCACGGTTAGTAAGATAAAAATAATAATCTGATACTAAGACTTTCCCACCCCTTTTCAATTCAAAAAAATATTGACTAAACTTTTTATTGAAAAGTAGTTGATATTAATTATTATGGTCTTTCCAGAGTCGAAAAATATGCGGATGTAACTCAATTGGCTAGAGTCACTGCCTTCCAAGCAGTTGGTTGCGCGTTCGAGTCGCGTCGTCCGCTCCATTCGATCTTAAGAAATCAAATATACATTAAAAAACCTCACCGTAGTGGTGAGGTTTTTTGTTTTACAAACTTCTTCAACTTCCTCTCGCAAATTAACTACAAATATCTATATCCAAAATAAAGAATTTAGTTGATAAATAGTTTAAAATGACCTTCGTAAAATCTCTCAATAATCTCAGTTCTCAAGATGTAATTATAGCAGGATGAAAATGAGCATCCCTTGGTGAGATGTTATCCTCTAATATCCCTGTACCATGAGGGTTTATTGTATTATCTACAACATTTGATCACTTCATAAGTACTACTGGGCTTGATGTGGAGATACAAGCAGAGTTGAACAAGGTAGACCATAAAGTAATATCCTCTGTTGATGGTGCATCTGAGACTATCCAATCACTGATCCTCGATATACCAATGCCTATAGAGATAGAACAAGAGATATATAAAGCATTTGATCAAGAAGGACTAGAGTGGGTGGCAGTACGTTCATCAGCCACCGCAGAAGACGGTGCAGATCATGCGCGAGCAGGTCAGTTAGATAGTTTTCTCAATACCACGAGAAATGACCTGATAGAAAAAGTTAGAAAGTGTCGAGCATCACTATTTACTCCGAGAGCAATTTTTTATAGATTTGAAAAAGAGCTCCACAAAGATCATATCTCAGTAGCTGTCGTGATTCAAAAAATGGTACAGTCAGAGATGTCAGGTATAGCATTTTCAGTACATCCAGTGACGCAAGACAGAGATCAGATGATCATAGAAGCATGATATGGACTAGGAGAAGCTATCGTATCTTGATCTGTGACACCAGATAGTTATGTGGTGAAGAAAAGCACAAAAGAGATACAAGATATCACTATCAATCATCAACAAAAAGCACTCTATAGAGCATCTTCATGAGGTAATGAGTGGATAGAATTATGAGAACAGTGAAATCATAACACATGATCAGATTTTGCAGTTAGCTGATATCATTATAAGGATAGAAGATCACTATAGTTTCCCTTGTGATATAGAGTGGGCTTATGAGGATGGGAAGTTTTATATCGTGCAGAGTAG
>CAYVXG010000023.1:5824-14721 GCA_964455295.1 uncultured Candidatus Peribacteria bacterium | reverse complement strand
CATTAACGCTATTGGTTCAGAATATTTTCCAATCTTTATGTATAGGAGTAGTATAGTATTTTTTGATATCTTTAAAAACTTCATTTTTATCTTCTGGAACAGTGGGCAACAATCCTATGAGATCCATGGGATAAAACATATCTCCTTGATGACCTTCTGCGAGTTTAAATAATATTCCATTATTTCTATATCATCCTTTAAATTGTGGAAAATCCTGTGATCAATAAATATACGAAAAACAAATACGCTCTTTTAACCCAAAAGATTTAGCATTAGGCTGAAGTTCAGCATTCTGAAAAATATTATCAATAGTTTGTTTGATAATAAGATTGCCGTGTCTATCTTGCCCATTTAATCATAAACCATGATCAGGGATAGACTTAAAATACAGCCCTTTATCATTATGTCAGGATTTCATTTTTTGCTCGCTTAATGAATGCAAAATAAATATACTACTTATATCTATAACAAGTATATTCATTTATATACTAGCTGTCAATTCCATCAATTACAGATTAATAAGAATTCTATCCGTTTGGAATAAGTACACTTTAATATTCCCATTCAGATTATTTTTCTTCTTGAGAACAGAAAATATTTGTTTTACGTCTGCAATTCCTTCTGTATTAGGAAGGATAATCCCTCCAATTTCTGCATCCGTTTGCTGTACCGCGATACCAAATTTCGTGAAATCAATGGTATTCAGCTTATCATAACTGTACAGTTCATCAACATTGGTAACAATATCCACAGCCACAAGCTTTGCGTTCGTCAATTTAGAGAAAAAATTGTGATGAAAGATATCTATAATCTGACTCAGTGACTTATCAACTTCTACCATTCCTTTGCTAAATATCAATTTCCCATCCTTATCAAAGAAAGAAAAAAACACTCCTTTATTAGACAAAAGTTTATATTTTTTCCCAATCTCAGTTTTGAGAAGCTCTAACATTTTAACATTAAAGAATATAAAGAGGAATCACTTATTGTACTACAATTTTTTTGATTTCATTTTTATTGGAAACTCGCTCTACTCTTGACCAAAGTTGCTGTTCTATTTTTCCTACTTGTAATTGTAAAAGAGTAACTTGTTCTTCTGTATCTTGCACATCACTCAAACTTTCCCTCAGACTATATCATAAGGTGGAGGATTGGTTAATATAAATAAGATAAACACCAATCAACCCCAAAAGCAATAATGTTCTTACGAAAGCAAAAAATTTATTCCAAAGTATACGCTTCTTTTTCCTTTTTACTTTTGGTCTTTCCTTATTAGGCAGATAGGTAATGATTGTTCTTTCTTCAACTATAATAACATGAATATAGTATAAATGACTCTCTTAAGCAAATTTGAATACTCTCATCTTTGCACTTCTACTTGGCTTATTTCCTTGTACTTCCTTATAGGTAGGACTCAAAGCATGCTTCGTAAGAATAGTTCACTGACCAAGTGCTAGCATATTTTTCATATACTCTTTTACAATTCTATCTTCTCCACTATGGTAACTAAGTATGATTAAAATTCCACCACTATTCATACTCTTATAGCAATTCTCCATTACCTGTTTTATGTTTTGAAATTCTTGATTAATTTCGATTCTCACTGCCTGAAAGACAATAGCAGCAACTCTAGCACTATAATTGAGTTTCTTAGTGAGATCATTGAGCTGAGTCGTTGTTTCAAATGGATTTTTTACTCTTACATTTACAATTTCATGAGCAATTTTTTTACTTGTTCCTAAGCTTATTTCTGAATTGAGAACAAACATATCAATCAATTGAAGTTCAGTATAATTATTCAATACATCCGCTGCTGTTACAATCTTCCCTTTCTTACTGATAGATTCAGAGCTCTGATTATACCTCATATCCAAGATCCCATCTCATTTGATACTAAACCCTCTTTCATGCTGGATAAAATGCCATAAGTTCACTCCCAAATCTAGGAAAAATACATCATATTTTTTACCCAATTCTTTGGAAATATTCTCGAAGTTGATATAACTCGTATTGTATAATTTGAGATGACTTTGATATTCTGAAGCAAGAGTAGTGGAAAGCCTTTCTTGAGCTGTAGTGAACATAGAACTATCAAGGTCTGTAGCGACATAGGTTCAGATATCTTTCGCCAAAATTTCAAATAAATTCAGTACATGTCCTCCGTGACCCAATGTTCAATCAAAAATAGTCAATGGACTTTTCTGAGTCTCAAGAAGTTTTTGTATAAAAAAACTCACTTCTTTAGTCATAACAGGATGGTGAAATTTCATAACAAACTACATATAATATATAGGCTTAGTATAGTATTCTTTATGCATTTTACAATATTCTCATTATCTAAATTTATAATTTTATCTCTTATTGTCAAATCTAATACTAAAGGCGGCAGTGATTATTTGACAAAGAGTCTCGAGCTCCTTATAATAAGTTAATAGTTTAAATACTTATTTATGGGTTTAATCCGTACAATATCATGAAAAAATTATTAACGCTGTGTCTTTTATCGATTTTTTGATTACATTCTCTTGTTTTTGCAAGCGCAGATCGTTTCATTGTAGAAATTTCTAGTAACCCATTGATGCTTAACGAAGCAGCAGATCTTACTATAAAAGCTGTAGATAAGAATGGAGATGTTTCTAAATCTTTCGTAGGAGATGCTTTACTTGAGATTCAAGGACTTGACGAAAGTTCATACACTCTACCAAATGGTGGAATTGTAAATTTCACCGCCAGCGATCAAGGTATTAAGAAATTTTTCAAAGGTATTATTTTCAAAAAGACTGCAAACGCCACTATTATAGCTGAAGATATTTTGGATGAAAATCTAGTAGGAAAGCTTGATGTGGAAATTAAAGACCCCATGAACGCTGGCACTCTCAAAAAAATTACTATTACTTCACCGATAGAAGGTGGTACGGAAACCAATAGTAGTGTTAATATTTTATGATCTGCAAAAGAATTACCAAATAGCCCACTACAAATTCTTATTGATGGAAGTCTCAATGCTTCCTCTTCTACAAACGCACAAGGAGAATTCAGCTTATATGCTAATAATCTTTCCAAAGGAGATCATACTTTAGTAGTTCAAATCAACAATGCCGCTGGTTCTGTATTAGCTAAATCTGATGAATTAAACTTTACAGTGTCTGATCTTGCTGATGAAATGTACAAATCTATTCAAGTGGATCCAGGTACAACGGTAGCTGAAGGAGAAAAGATTACTCTTACTCTCAATACTTCTCCAGCCGTTACTACTGCTGAACTTACTATTCTGGGGAACAGTTATTTTATGGAAAAAATTAAAAGCGGTGTATTTGAAAAAAAATTGAAGTTTAATGCAGCTAATGATAATATTCAAATTGATGCCAAATTAACTGCTGATGGTAATACCAAAACCTATCCTAATATTGAACAACTTAAAATCACTTCAGGTTCAAATACAAGCGTAGAATCTGTAGATACTGACACTTCAATCAAAATTACTTCTATTAAATCTGTTTTTGATCCTAGTACCAAAAAATATATGATAAGCCGAACTGTAGAAGGAAACCCATCAAGATATTTAGTATTGCTATCTAGTGATAAGGCTACTGTAAAAGAAAACCCACAACTCATTCAAACAACAACTGAAAAAAATATCTTAGTAACCCCTCCGTCAAATACTACCTACTATCTTCAAGTAATGGGAGCTGATGAAAATTCTAATCCAGTAGGGATTGCTTCAACTGTGGTAACTCTCACAGCCCCTGGAGAATATCAAGCTAATTCCTCTACCTGTAAAGTGAGTGCTATCTTCCTTACAAATGTCGTAATAGCAGGTAAAAATTATCTTACTTGGACTAAGCAAGCTGGGGTGGAAAGATATGTAGTATATCAATCAAGCACCCCTGGAGCTGATTTGAGTCAAATGACAAAAGTAGGTGAAACAGTAGATAATAAATTTGAGTTTGCTTTTGATCATTCTGCCACAGAACCAGTATATAGATATTATAGTATACAAGGAGTGTGTAGCGATGGTAAACTCACAGACGTTACAGGTTCTACTAAAGTTCAAGTAGGTCCTTGGAATGTTGCATTATATATATCTATGATGCTCGGATTTACCTATATGAGCTATATCGTTATCAAGAAACAAGAGAGTGAATAATCTGATTTTAATACCTTAGCATTAATTTCTATTTATAAAAATACTAAAAAAACGATTGCCACTCACAATCGTTTTTTGATACTTAAGAAAAAATATTGAAAAGGTACTATAACGAATCTCCAAACCAAAGATTTACTTCAAAATCTGCTTCTTCTTTATTTCCTGAGGCATGAATAAGATTTTTGATTGGTCTGCGTTCCAAGTTAGCAAGAGCTACACTATCACAACTATAATCCCCTCTTATAGTTCCTGCAGGAGCTTTGAGACTCACAGTAGGTCCTACAAGTTTTCTTACTACTTCAATTGCGTGCGGTCCTTCAAGCACCATAGCAAACACTTCACCGACAAACATATAATCTACCAACCAATTTCTTACCTTTTCACCAATAATATGATGATCTACACTACCAAACTCTCCCAATAAATCGATTCCAAGTTCAGCGTATCCTTCTTGAGTTCTTTCACCCAATACTTTCACCCAATCTACTCTTTCTGCAGGGTAATGAGCGTGTAATAATTCCTTAGAGGGTTTAAATACTTTTCCAGTTACTATTCTTAAACCTGCTTTTTCAAATCTAGCAGTTATTTCTCCTACCAGGCCTCTTACCACTCCATCTGGCTTGATGATAACTAAAGTTTTTTCAATAAAATTCATAATACACTACAAAAAATAATAATAAATGGGTCTGACCTGAAACAGGCTAATAATAAAAACTACTATTAATTATTTACAGTTTCGTTTCCATAGGATTATAAGAAATTTTAGTTTTATTTGGAAAGAGGGTATTCAGTTTGTGCTCCAGTAGTGAGATCTTTTTGAAGATAAATTCCTTTCTTCATCTCATCTTCCCCACAAATAATTGCATATTTAATATTCTTCTTATTTGCGTATTCCAGTTGTTTAGCAAATTTAGCAGAAGTAGGATAAAATTCAGAAGTTTTATTATCTTGTATAAATTGTTGATAAAGTTTTATCATCTTCTCAGAAGATTCTGGGAAATTTAAGAATAGATAACTCTCAGTAGTATTGGATATTTCAGCTTTCTCCATGATAAGAGCAGTAAACCTCCCTAAACTTGCTCCTACTCCACTAAATGATTGCTTAGAATCAATAAAGTCTGTAAGCTTATCATATCTTCCACCTGCAGCCAAAGAACCTAAATCCATATCATCTTTATCAAACCATTCTACAACCATCCCAGAATAATAATTTTGACCTCTTACAATACAGATATCGTATTCAAACGATACATCAAGGAGTTGTAAAGATTGTATAATCTGATCCAATTCATTATATAATGGTAAATAACTCAATAAAGTAGGATCCTTACTATCAATTATTCTTAGAATTCTATCAGCATTCTCGAAACCAACAAGTTCACTAAGTTTATCTTTGAAAGCAGCAGCAGAGATCTTGTAGTAATTATCAAGAAGTTTTAGTGTTTTTTGTTGAACATCTCCTGTGATGCTTAAAGAAGCCAAAAATGATTTAGTAAGGTTCAAATGATTAATTTTTGCAATAAAACTAATAGAAATATCAAAATACTCACAAACTGCTTTCATAGCAGATTGCATTACAAAAATGGATTGAGCATCATACCATTGTCAGACATTTGTCTCAGATCTTCGAATAGTATCGATATCACATTGCCAAAATTCCTTATAGCGTCCTCTTTTATGACTCTCTCCTCTCCAAACTGGTTGAATTTGATATCTAGAAAATGGAAATACAATATCTTGTTGATGATCCAGTACGTATCTTGCGAGTGGTATAGTAAGATCAAAATGCAAAGCATAGTCTTTGGTATCTTCATTCCCTTGAGCTAATCCATAGAGTCCATACACTTGTTGCTCTATAATATCTCCACCTTTCTTGAGTAACTCAATAGGTTCTACCGCCGGAGTCCAGATATGCTCATAATTATGTTTCTTAAAAACATCAGTTATAATCTCTAGCATCTTGTCCCAAATTGCTTGTTGTTTGGGATTAAACTCTGGAAAACCACCTGGTCTATGCATAGTGAAAGAGGGTAAAAATATGAATATACAATAGAAGAACTATAAAAATCTTGCAATCAAATTCAAACTAAATACTCTTCTTAACGATGTTTCAGATTATTCATAAATTTTATAAAAAAAGTTCTTCCGAATTAGTTCAAGATATCCTTAAATATTACGAGCTAAAGCATTTTGCTCTTATCAATTATGTATATGGAGCCATCTTAGTGAATAATGATCTTTTAGGGAAAGGAGCAATAAAGAAAGGAATTAATATGAAAGATTTACTTCTGGAGAGTGATTTTCTCCTCCCAGATGGTGCTGCCATCCGTACTATGTATAGTATAGGAATAGCATGTAAGAAACGAGAAGGATCCAATCTCCATAATCTCAATGGAACAGACTTTATGCCATTTTTTTTAGACTATTTAAGTCAGAATAATTATAATGTGAATATAATAACCCTCACAGTATATGACAAAAAACACAATAATCCACGCGGTGTTCTCAAAAACGGAGTAAAGAAATATATTCATAAGAAACGACCAAACTTTAGACAACACAATGAGGAGATAGAGTACAGTGACAGTAATTATAAAGATTTTGAATGGAAAGAAATTGAAACATTTTTACAGGAGAGCCTTAAGAACAAAAAGCATAGTATCAACATTCTACTCAACTTCCGTGGCGGAGGCGGAAGATGACTCCCCCATCAAGAACTATTCACCTACATCAATAAAAACAAACTTAAAGATCTTAAATTACTCTGTATGAATCAAGGAGCTACAGTAGATTTTTGGTTGGGAAAAGAAAAAAGAGCTCCAAAACGAATAAGAAAGCTACGACTTGAATCAGTATACAGAGTCTTTTATGACCCAAAAAAAAACTTAAAGAAATTCTTTGTAAGTTTTAAAATGATACAATTAATAATAGAGAAGGTTATTTTCTGAAAAGCATAAAACCTATAAGATAATATATTTTCTTCTTAACTTACGATTTTTGATTGATCCTAAAAGGAATTTATAGTAATATTTAAAGTAGTCCCCCAATGAATAAGTATGTAACGAGCAATGAGCAAGAAGTTTTAGCACCTTGGTGTCAATATAATGTTTATAAAAAATATGTTGCTTATTGTTCTCCCGATACCCCTTCAGATAGTATTTTGATAAGGCATAATTTTTCAAATGATATTCAATAATTCCCAAAGTTCTCATAGCAATCATATTATCATGATCTTGAGTTAATACCGATTGATAACGAAGTTTTGCATCTATCAGATTATCTTCTATCATACTAAAGTAACCACTCAAAAGGTCCTGTGTCCGTGGTGATTTTATGGTTTCTTGGTTCACAAGTATGGCGTCTTCATCCCAGTTATGTTGTGGATTATTCCCTACAGCATATAAAAATTCCAACTCAAACTGCTTATCATAGATTGCATTACGCTTCATGAATAAAAAATAGGACTTGAGTGAGGTAATAATACCCTTAAAACTTTGTTGAATACTATTTATTATCCACTCTCCTTGTAAAATATCCTTAATACGGTTCTTATCCAATCGCTCCTGCATATCCAATAAGTTTCTCATTCCTACAAATCGTACTAGATACTGAATCAGAAAAGTAGATCCAGAATTACTCGCATCATTCACACTTTGAGTGATACGACCTAAAATAATCTGAATAAGGTTTTGTGCTGAAAGAAACTTCTTCTCGTACATATCTTGTATAGCGTACAAGAGTAAGGATAATCGCATAACCTGACTAATAAATAGGTCAATAACAGGACTTTTTTTACGTAAATCAAATTCTACATCTCCACTAGTATTAATAGATTGTATTATTTCACTAAAAGCTCGTGATTCAATTTTCTTAGAAAAAGTTATTCTATAATCAAAATAGTATTTCTTATCTACGTACTTCAAAGCTCCTCGAATTAATACATCTAAACCACTTTTTTGAATAAAATCTCTCTCATTTTCAAAGTTCACTTGTATTCTACTTGGAAGTTTAATAAGATTAATCTGGTTAGTAGTACTGCCATCATAGATTTCTGCTTGAATCTGGCTATAAAGATATTGGGCAGCCTCATTTGCAATTTGAGATTTTTGTTCATAAGTTAGAGGTACAGCAGTATCATTAACATGGATAATTAATAAATCTGCAATACCAATATTTATTTTCCCTTTTTTTATCTTTACTTCTCTAGTAATAAACCAAATTATTACTGCAATCATAATAATGGCTCAGAAAATAATATTAATATTATTTTTTGGAAAACCATAGGATAATAATCTACCCATAACTCGATCTCCTATTGTTAATCCTAATACTATATACAGCAATAGAGAAAACCAACTTCAGTTCTCTTGCTGAATAAACTTCTTAAGTTGTTCTAATAATTGCACTAGATTAAAAGCCATACCTAAGTATAAGGATAATACTAAAAAAAAGCAAGTTATTTGGGTACTAAAACGATGATTTTCCTTGAAACAGACCCACACATTATTACTAATAAAGATAAATCTTCGGATTATTTTTAATAATTCTTAATTACTTGGTATTCATTTGGGTTTTTGTACCATACATCTTGTAATTTGGTATTAAATTTTATATTTTTAATTTGTGTATTATTATGGCTACGACGCCCCTAAAGAAGGTGAGAAACATTGGTATCATGGCACACATTGATGCAGGTAAAACTACTACTACAGAAAGAGTGCTATTTTATACTGGTGTAAACCACAAAATT
>CAYVXG010000023.1:2473-5687 GCA_964455295.1 uncultured Candidatus Peribacteria bacterium | reverse complement strand
ACCATGGACTGGATGGAACAAGAAAGAGAAAGAGGTATTACTATTACATCTGCAACAACAGTATGTTTCTGGAAAGATTTTCATATCAATATCATTGATACTCCAGGGCACGTTGATTTTACGGTAGAAGTAGAAAGATCACTGAGAGTACTGGATGGTGCAGTTGCACTCATCGATAGTTCCCAAGGTGCAGAACCACAAACTGAAACTGTTTGGAGACAAGCAGATAAATATAAGGTACCAAGAATGATATTTTGTAATAAAATGGATAAACTTGGAGCTAACTTTTTTGATTCAGTAGAAAGTGTCAATCAAAGATTGTCTCATAATACGGTAGTAATGCAAATTCCAAACGGTCAAGCTGGAGATTTTGCAGGTATTGTAGATCTTGTAAAAATGAAATACTACACATTTTCAGGTCAAATGGGGACAGTCGTTACTGAAGGAGAAATACCTGGAGAATTACTAACTAAAGCACAAGAACTTAGAGAGAAACTTATTGATACAGTATCAAGCTTCGATGATGATCTTGCTATGGCTTATCTTGATGGACAAGAAATTAGTGAGGAGATGATTAAAAAAGCAGTAAGAGCAGGAGTAGTTTCAAATAAACTTTATCCAATATTTTGTGGTTCTTCACTTGGTAACAAAGGAGTGCAACTTCTTTTGGATGCAGTAACTGACTACCTTCCATCTCCATTAGACAGAGGAGAAATCATAGGAACTGATCCAGATGATGATTCTAAAGAATTAAAAAGAACTGCTGATGATAACCAACCTTCTACGGCAGTAGCTTTCAAAATTCTTAATGATCCTTTTGTAGGTACACTTACGTATGTAAGAGTATATTCTGGAGTAATCAAAACAGGAGATAAATTACTTAATACAGTTACTGGACAGGAAGAAAGAGTAGGTAGACTTTTACTCATGCATAGCAATAAAAGAGAAGAAGTATCTGAAATTCATGCAGGACATATTGGAGCCTTCTTAGGATTTAAAGATACAAAAACAGGAAACACACTTTGCGATCCTAAACATCCAATTGTATTAGAAAAAATGGAATTTATGGAGCCAGTAATTTCCGTAGCTATCGAACCAGCTTCAAAAGGGGATGCTGAAAAACTTGGACTTGGATTAAACAAACTCGCTGGAGAGGATCCTACTTTCAAATATCATACTGACGAAGAAACTGGTCAAACTATTATTGGTGGAATGGGAGAATTACATCTCGAAATTATGATTGATAGACTTAAAAGAGAACATAAAGTAATAGTAAATTCTGGTAAACCACAAGTTTCATACAGAGAAGCTATTACCACGAAAGCTGGGGCTGATGCTAAATATCTCAAACAATCTGGAGGTAGAGGTATGTATGGACATGTAGTTCTTGATATCGAACCATTCGTAGATCCAGAAGGAAAACAATTCTTCAAATTTACAGACGAAGTAGTAGGTGGAGTAATTCCTAAAGAATATATTCCAGCTATTCAAAAAGCATCTGAAGAGATGATGAAAACTGGTCCTTTGGCTGGATATCCAGTATTAAATTTACATGTTACCGTAAAACATGGTTCATACCATGATGTAGATTCTTCTGAACTTGCCTTCAAATTAGCAACATACAAAGGTATTAAAGAAGCCTTTATGAAAGCTGGACCTATGATCCTTGAACCAATTATGGATGTAGAAATCGTATGTCCACAAGAATATATGGGAGATATTATTGGTGATGTTTCTTCTAGAAGAGGTATGATTGAGGGACAAGATCAAAGAGGTAATGCAGTTGCAATTCATGCAAAAGTTCCACTTTCAGAAATGTTCGGATATACTACTACTCTGAGATCTATTACTCAAGGTAGAGGAACGTCAACTATGAAATTTGCTCTCTATGAGAAAGTTCCAAACGCTCTTTCTGAAAAGATTATCGCAGAAAGGAAAGGAAAGAAAGGATTAGCTGATGATGAATAGTATCATATAATCTAAACAATAAAAAACCCGAGTCTTCCGATTCGGGTTTTTCTGTAAGATTTTTTAAATAAATATCACTTTATTCTTTAGTGTTATTTAAAGCATCACCTAATTCATTATCATATCTTTTAGCAGCAAAAATTACAGTAATTTCATCTAATTGACTCACTAAATCAAAACTCTCATGAGTGATTATAGGATGAATTTGTGTCTCACCCATTCCTGGATAATCTTCTTCCTCTTCTGAACAATAATCAGTACCTTGAATAACTAGCTTTCCTTCATTTTGATAAAGATTAATATTTCTGGTTGAAGGTTTTCCAATAATATCTTCTCAATCTTCATATTTAAATTCTCTTCTTAAGTTAAGGACATTCGTAGCAGGATAATATGAAATAACATTATAATTCTTCCCAGTAGATATTTCAAGAGAATAGAATTCTTTTCATTTTGCCCCAGAGATTGGTTGCTTTTCTAAAACATTTTTTAATGTACCAAAGAGTCGTCCCACCTTATCTGACATATGAGATGTTGTGTTCTTAGCTCCCATGTTTTCATTGTTGTTTTCCATGATTTTAAAGTTTAAAGATAAAATTATAATAGTATTATAATTAAATAATTATATTTGTCAAGTATTATTGAGAAGGAAAATTTCAAATAATTCAGCAATTTCTGCACTCACTGAAGGGAGTACAAATTCTGTATTTTCTAAGTTTTTATCTACTACTTCTGATGAATCAGAAACATGCTCTGGTTCAAATATAGTAGCAATTTCATTCTTACTAATGGATTGATTAAATTTATTAAGTATATTATTGTAGTATTCTTGTTGGTTTAAGTTTCCCATTGTGATGAGACATAAGAATATAAATCAAAATTATTCTACTTTAAGTTTGATACTTTGAGTCACTGGAGGATGGTCTGAAAATTCTAAGGTTACGAATATTTCATACAAACCAGGAACATCATACTTCATAGTAGTTTCCATAAACTCTCTAGCTTGACCATTGAGTTTCTTTCCATTACCGAAGTCCCAGCTTACTGCAGTAACTTTACCATCAGCTTGTAGTGCAAAGTCGATAGTATCTCCTGCTTGTGCAAGTTGCGCTGGATGTGAAGGCATCAATATTTCAAATGATTTTATCTGTCTTTTAACGATAATTTTTTCAGCAAAAATGATTGTTTGAGTAAGACCTTTTTTAGTTTTTACAGTTACTGAAGGTTGGAATTCACCACTTTCTTTAGC
>CAYVXG010000023.1:0-2463 GCA_964455295.1 uncultured Candidatus Peribacteria bacterium | reverse complement strand
ATCAAACTTGTAGGTGTGAGTAATTTTTCCTACAGATGTGTTCTTTCTTACTTCTCCATCTCCAAAATCCCAAGTAAAGTAAACTACTTCGTCATTAGGATCATTCAATTTTGTAATACTTGCATCAAATTCTACAATAAGTGGATCAAAACCTACTGTCTTAGTAGCTTTTAGTTGTCCAATTAAATTTCTTCTTTCAAGTTTCACAGTATATACTTTTCATGCAGATTTTCAGTTATTATCTGACATAGATATTCTAATTTCCTTTTCTTTGTCGCTATCAATTTTGAATACATATTCATTTTCTTTAGTGGGGTTTTTAAGTATATTATCCTCAAATACTGTAATTTGAGGGTTAGTAACAACTGGGACAATCTTATCAATACTCAATTTTAAAGTACTAGGAATGTCAGACAAAATAATAGTATCTCCCTCTACTCTTTGATCACCAGAAGCTCCCAATACTTTATAGGCTGTATCATTGGGTCCGATTACAGATACTGTGTTAATAAAGCTATAAGAGTTATAACCAATATCCAATAATGCTTTAGCTTCACACGATCCTCTTTTACCTTCTGTAGTCGTGAAATAACCTCTTACTCTATAAGATCTTCCATTTGGGAAATCATATTGGAATTTAGAACTTGCTCCCTTCAAGGCTCTTACTATTTCATCAGTCTGATTATCTATAACATCTACACTATAATCAGAGATATCAGTCCCTCCGTCATCAACTTTAACCGCTATCTCATACCTATTATTTCCAAGCGGATTAGTTTCTAAAGTACATGATGGAACGTCACCAGCATTTACACGGAACCTTGTAAGATACCATATTTGACTAGGAACTCCTGCTACATTGAGCGGTATACTAAAATACGAATTATAAAGTTTAGCCTCATCAAAATAATAAGTAAAGTTTACTCTATTCTGTTTATCCGTAGCTCCATCTCCATCGATATCTCGGGCGATCTGGATATTTGGAATATTGAGGTCTGTAAAGATTTTTTGTGCGTCTACAAGAATTTTTACTGGTGCGGTACCAAGTATGACTTCATTTTTGTTATCATTGAGTTTTCGTTCAGCATTATCTACGTTGAAATCAAAGTCTGTAGCAATATCGATTGTCGCAGCTTTATCAATTGATTGATTAATTTCTACTCCTTGTTGAGCATCAAAATAAGTATAATTCATTTTCACATTGTACTGCCCTTTCTTGAGGTAAAGACATGAACCTTGGAAGAAATATTGAGTACTAATTTGATTTGGATCATTCACAATAGTTTGACCATTTCCACAATCTATAGAAAGTTTTGTAAGCTGTAGATTCAACAAACCAAGACTTTGAGCAATCTGTCTATTTAATTGCATATCCATATAGGTTGGAGCAATCAACGGTAATCCTTGTGTTCCAATCCAGATTCTTGAATAAGGCAAACTCGGATCTCCATCATCAAATTTTTTCACTTGGATATGAGGGATAATCATATCGTTGGTATTATAGGTCTTTTCTTCACTAATTGCATTGATAGTAGTATAGCTTACCAATCCAAGTCCTATAGAACCAAACAACAATATAAGACCACCAATAAGTCCTACCACATATCTCACTCTACTTCCAGTCTTAGTAGTAAAGAATCTATAACCATTGAGAGCTGCAAATCCAAATCCTATAAAGAATAATAATCAGAAAAGTAAGAATGTAAAAATAAGTAATACTGATTTGACAGTACTAATGTCCAATCCAAGATTTGATAATGAAGAAGGATTATTGATAGCGATATAAAGTCCTACTATTACCAAGATTAAGAATAATCAGAAGAATATTCCACAACCAATAGCAAAGGTTTTGAAGGAGATCTTAGTACCTTGTTTAGCTATAATTTGAGGTCCAGCTACTTTAGCAGCAGGAACTACAGTAGGAGTAGTCACTACTGGCTTTTCTTCTGCAAGAGTCTCTATAGAAATTGGAGCAACTGGCTCAGCTTTTTTTTCAGCTCCGCTGTACAGCGGAGTTGCAGGAACTTCTGGTTTAGAAGCTTCTTCTGATGCAGGAGTTGGAGCTTTTTTAGCCTTCGGATTGAAGAAAGGATCCAATCATTGTGTCGTATCTGACATAGGTAGTTCAAGAAAGTATAAAATAATTAACCTATTATAATCATAAAGCATGAATAAGTCAAAAAATCAAGAGAAAAATATTTCTTTTACAAAACTCTTGAAAGTTAGGTGATAAAATCTACTCTTTAGCTAGTATTTAGCTTATCTTTTTCTTATGAAAATTCCTATTGTAACACCAGCTTGGTTTGTCAGAAAAACATACGGATGGGGTCGAACTCCAGGAACACGACAATGATGGTTAGTCACAGCCGTATTATTGGGTGGAATTATACGATTTGCCTCTTATATGTCACAACAAGACCTCAATATTCCAACTGTAAGAAATCAGTATATCTTAGGAATGTC
>CAYVXG010000022.1:1670-14966 GCA_964455295.1 uncultured Candidatus Peribacteria bacterium | reverse complement strand
AATTTCCACCAGCGGTAGGAGCATAATTTAAGATACTCTGAATTCCATTTTGTTCTGCTCCAAAGCTTGGTCCAGTAATTTTTATGTTAGCTGTATCTGATCCATATCATTGACAAGAAGCATTCACTATAGCTGGAGAGTCAAGGAAATTATCTGGTGTAATCGTTACTTGCGGATCCTCACAATCATGTTGATCAATTGTTACATTGGTACTTGGTCCAGGGCAAGATTGTAAAGTGCCATTGAAATCATATTCACAACCAAGGGTATAATTACCTTCTGTTGTAGGATTAATAAATCCTTGTGGAGTATTTTGAGTTCATCCTGGAGTAAGTACTGCATTTTTGAAAGTCGCTGCTGGGCTGGTTGCCTCTGGACAATATCGATTCAATTTATTACTAGGTTTGTCATAATTCAGGGTTGCTCCTACGGGACATTGTCGATTTTGAGCAAGAGTGAAATCTTTTGAACATTCTCCACCATCATATTTACATACAGCAGTATAGGCCCCACCCTGATTCAAAGTCCAACTTGGACCCCCAGGAATGATTGCTCCACCTTGATTAAGTTCGATACCAATGTTAGCAGGGGATCCACAACTTATACTTACATTGTTTGGAATAGGAGTATTACCTCCTTGTCCTGCAGGATTGAATGTGATAATTGGGTCTTTTCCTTCGCACGAAAAAGGCTCTTCAGGGTCAGTTGGATCTGTGGGATCGGTTGGATCTGTGGGATCTGTGGGATCTGTGGGATCTGTGGGATCAATATCATTATTGTAGGTAGTTTGAGCAATACAGCCACCTGACTGACTACCCAACACTACATTACAAGAAGCATTGAATATGGTTCCAATTGCAGGTGGG
Source organism: uncultured Candidatus Peribacteria bacterium (assembly GCA_964455295.1). Taxonomy (GTDB): domain Bacteria; phylum Patescibacteriota; class Gracilibacteria; order Absconditabacterales; family Absconditicoccaceae; genus CALMFT01. Next base: position 14,100 of record CAYVXG010000022.1, on the reverse strand, counting down.
AAAGGATCAATATCAAAAGTAATATAACTAGAATTTGGAGGATTGTCGAAAGAAACTCCCTCGATGACTGCAGAGTCTATAGTCCCATTTACGCTACTACAATTGAGAACAAGCTGATCATTTACGATACTTAAAGTTGCATTACATACTGGTACTCAAGCTTCTTCGATATTAATCGTCATTGGGCAAGAAAGAGTATAGCCTGGTATACTTGAACCAAAATTATAACTACAAATTACTGATTGAGAGCCAGGAGTACTTGAAGTCATAGTAGGATTTGCTACTCCAGGAATCTGACTAATAGACCCACAATCAATTTGTTCAATGTTATTTGCTGATGCATTTGTTGGAGAAATAGTTGCTTGTTCGCAGGTAGGTAAATTTACATCATCAACACAGATATATTGATTCTCGCCTCCGGCATACACACACTGTACTTTAATGTTTGCAATATCAGTACCAGCATATTCAAAGCTTCCCGCAAGATCTGTAGATGTAGGAAGTGGACTACCAAAAGGTAAGCCAGGAATGATTAATTCAGCTCTTACAAACAATCAGAATTGTAAGTTATTCGGATCATTACAATCATATTCTACAGTGTAAACATCTCCTTCTAGCGATATGTTTCAGATTATAGCATTATTTAAACTATTACAATTTGGCTCTTTTACTTCATGACAAACCTCATCACTGATAGGAGAAAGTGTTAATCCTTGCCATTGTCCACCAAGAATTCACTGTACTGTTGCAGTATTACAATACTCACCAACAGTAGTAGACTCAATAGGTTGATTGATACCAAAAATAATATCTCTACTTTCTCCAGGAAGAATGGGTACTTCACAATTCACAGTATAATTTGGTCCACCACTAATATCACAAGGTGGTTGTCCAGGCATTACTTGAATGTTACTATTATTTATTCCTGCTTCCAGATCTAATCCATCAGGAATTTCATCAGTGATGGTATAAGAAAATACTGGGTAGGGTCCTGGGTTGGTGATATGAATACGGTATTGTATGAATGTGCCTATAGGCAGACTCGCTTGCGCTGCGAGAGTACATGCTTCTGGGCTATTTGGATTACTTGTTGGACAAGTCCAGAGTTGCTTATCAATAATCAAAGAAGCGTCAATACATGACCATGGTGTAGAACTTATATTATTACCCGTAATAGGTTCCAAAAATGGATATCGCCCAGGATTATTATATCCACCATTTTCCCAGTCTCTATATCCCCAAGAAGTTAAAGAACCAGTATTTACAAAATTTTCTGAGAGATTTTGAGTAAACTTTGCTTTGATCCCATATATACAAGTAGTAGCATCTGGATGTCCAGCATAGGGTTGAATTGATATTCCAGTGAGAGTTCGAGTACTTGTAGTGGAATTGAAACTTATCTCATTCCATTCACATTGATCAGGATCTCCAGAAATTAAAAATAAATCAGCATTAAGATAACTTAGACCTGCTGGTAACACATCAGTAAGTTGAAGTACATCAATGGTATTATTAGTTCCTTCACTCTGGTTTCTTACAGTAAATTTAATAGTAATTTCATCTCCTATATTACAAGAATTACTTCCACTCATACTTTTTACGATACTTGATTCATCTCATCTAAATAAACAACTCAATGATCCTAGTGAATTTGATGAATTATTACTAAGACTGATATTTAGAGTTTCGTTTGGTTTGAATCCTGTAATGATAGCTTGATTGAGGAGATCTCCATGATCTTCTGTTAGATCTCCGCTGAGAGTAACCGTATAGATACAAGTTTGATTGGGTGGAATATTTATGTTTGTAATAGTCCATACGCCATTTTCAAGACTTCCTTCATTGAGGAAGAAACCTTGTACTGTCGTTTCACAAATAAGTTCTGGATCGTCCCCAACTACTTCTACTTTCAACTTACCATCTTGAAACTCTACTCCATCTGGAAGGATATCAGTGAGAGTGAAGCCTGTAATATTTACTGTTCCTGAATTTCAGATAGTAATTTTTGCTGTCGCCATTGGATCACAAATCCACTCTTTGTATACTGCAAGATCAACAAGAGGTCAAGAATATATATCTTTTCGTAAAGCATTATTATTGGTACTATAAAATGGTTCTATTGCAGGTTCAGGATTTACTTCCACATCATTACTCAAAGTTCCTGCATAAAAAGCGCCTGTAAGAGGTCAAGTCTTTGCTAATTTTCAGCTTATTTTATATATACAAGAAGCATTGATAGGAAGTTTTTTGTTACTATTATTGAGAATTTGACTAGAAAAAGTGTTATTGACTATGGGTAATAGACAGTTTGCATCTCCGCCTGGCTCTTTGGTAACCACAATAGGATTATTCCCAAATAATCAGAACAGATTTCCAGTAAAATATAAATCTCCACTGTATTCGAGTGAAGAGGAAATATTTTCAATTTTAATAGTGAGGGAACCCGTTTCTCCTATTGCCTTTCAGATGATATTAGGATTGATAACAGTAGTCTGAATATTTGGATAAGCAAAAGCTACAATACCACTTGTGGTGAGAGTTACGCCTGATCCTATTATTTTGTGAGAGAAAATATTAGTCATAGGATCTATAACTCATGAATTGCTAATATTTTGGTGAGATATAAGTAACTGATTGGTAACCTTACCAGTAATAAAAATACTGATAGATTGATTACCTGTTTTTAGAGGAATAAAATAATTGGAATCATTGATATCACTAATGGTAAGCAGTCCGTTTGCTATACTACAAGTAATATCGTTGGGACTCATACCTTTACACCCACTAGGTACAAAGCCAGGAGGGAGGATATCATTTCCTGTAAGAGTATGAATATTGGGGTCAGTGGGATATTTAAATTGATTTGATTTATTGATAAAAGTAATTTTCCAGCAAGCTGTATCTCATTTTTTATACTTTGGTTCTGCTCCGTTTGTATCACAGATCCATGAACCGTTATTTAATTTATATATTCCAGCTTTTTTATTTATTTCTATATCCAAAATTGGCTCTGTAAAACTCAATTGTGCTAAAAGACTATTATCAGCTTTTGTTGTATTTTTTTCTCTTGGATCAGCTCATTGACCACTAATTTGTTCAAAGGTATGACCCCAAAATTTTATAGTATTGTAGGTAGAAGGTGCTTTTCAGCTTACCTTATAGGTGCATGATGAGCCTGGAGCAAGTGTATTTGTTATTTTAAATGGATTAAGGTTATTGGTGCTGAAGATCCCTCATGGCGGAGAAAGACAAGTACTTCAAGGTGCTTGGATTATTGTAGGGTTGATAATATTAGTGACTAGACCAGAAAGCATAGGTAGTGTCGCTTCTCCGAAGCCATAATTAGTTATTTTTACTTCAAATGAAACATCACCATTAAGTTGTCCTGTATATGCACCTGTGAGAGGACTTATATCTATCTTCAGATCAGGAAATAATCTCACTTTCCCATCTACCGCCGCACAATTAGCTCCCGGTGGGCAAGGTTCTGTAAAGGTATTAGTAGTACGAATATGATTTGTAAAAATATTAGATCATATATTGGTATAATTATCAATGAATGCTTGGGTAAGTGTAGTGGTTAATCTTACTTTGATACTTTGACCAGGGAGGATTTTCTTACTCACAGCTAGTGAGCTACCAGCAGGATGGGCTTGTTGAGGTCATCGTGCTACTCCTCATCGAGAGGAAGTACAATTGAGCCACATTGATCAGGATAAGAATTTACATCCCAAAACTGGCATACTTGCAGGAACTTGATCAAATAAATTTGCAAGTGGTCCTTTAGGATAATACCAATTTGAGTTTGCCTGATTATTTATTTCTATTTCATAACACACAGTATCTCCTACCTCAAATTGGTAAGTATCTGCTGAAATAGAACAATTTGCATCACTAAATATGTTTTTAGTAAGATTTATAGTAGGTGTAGCATTGAGAGGTTTTTGATCGCTATCCAAATTATTAGCTCTTACGGTACTAGGTTCATTAACATCTCCACTTAGATAGGTCTTCCAAGAAATAATTGGATTATTATCTGAAATAGAAAAAGGAGGATTGCTATATGGTAAGAGAATTTTATAAGTACAAGAATTACCTGCTGCAATCGTAAAATTACCCCCAAAAGAGATCGTTCCTTGATTATTCATGGTACCATTTGTGGGGCAAGTGGCTCCGTTAGCAGATACAAGTTCTACAGGATAAGAAGTAGTGGGTAGAATCCATCAAGTGTTATAATTTCCGCCTGTAAGATACATTTTTAAGTCCTGATTATTTGTTATTCCAGTAAGGTTGCTAATAACAAAAGTTTCTTTAAGTTTTGGTGCTCCTGAAGACCAGTCTATATCTGTTAATTGGGGTTCTATTATCTCGAGTTTAAGATCTGTAAAAGTACAGTTATATTCTAAACGTTCAAGATTATAAGTTCCTTGTATTTTATAATATATACATAATCTATTATTGGCAGCGAGATTATCTAGGGGAACGCTATTGTATGGAGCAGATGCTCCTCTTTGTTGAGCTACGTAATTACTGGGAGGGTTTGCAAAAGTACTATTAAATTGACTTAGTGTCATAGTAGGGCAAGCAGTATTTGAATTTAAGGTGGTCGCGATGGTCTGTAAATTTCGTATTGTACCTAGTCACCAATAATTTCTTAGCTGATTCCATTTATAGATAGTATTTACATCAAAAGTGAGACTTACCACACCTGTTCCTCCGTTTAAAGTTTTGATAGCTCGCGTATTGTAGGGACTTCCTTGGTAAAATGCAGTAGTATTATCATGAGTGACGCTAGTAGGGTTTGTGGGATCCCACACATCATTATTCGGATTATTTGAAATACAACCAGGAGACATCTCTGCATATGTTTTTGGTGTTTCTAATACCTGTGTTGTTAGCTTTAATATTGTATCTGATACTTTGGAATCATCAAGCTTAATTTCCTCAAGTATTTGTATAATCTGATTATTGATTAAACCATCTCCTATAATGAACAAAGAAAAAACAAATACTAAACAGTACTTGGTGAATCAAAAAAACCTAGAAAGTGAAAAAAATGTACGAAAATATGTAAAAAATTTGTTGTTCATAAACTAGATTTCAAGGGCTGACAAATGGGCATCAAATCAGTCTTATTTACCCTATACAATATAGCATTCTGACAGGTTTTTTCTAGTGTTTTTCTAGTATTTGATCTATGAAAAAACATATTTGATTGACAAATATGTTTATCTTCTGAAATATGTTTTAATTAGGATGATAAAGTCTTACTGGTCGATCATCTGGAATCCAATATCCGTGGATTTCTGTAAGACATTTTGTGATATTTGTTTGTCGATTGATAGGTGAAGAGGCATAAATAGGTCCTGTTTTATTACCATATCCCGAGAGTTTATCCAAAGTAGGGTATTGACCGAGATATTTATTTTCCAGTGCAAAATAAATAATTCCAGCTCCTTCAACAGGTCCAGCAAATCATATTCTGTCTCCTCTATCATTATTTCCTACATTTCCTACATTCCATGGGCTAGCAAATGCTCTTCAGAATGATGTTTCTGCTACTGCAATACAAACTCCAAATTCCAGTGGTACTTTGTGCTCTGCAGCTGCTTTTTGCCATACTGTCATACTATTGAAAGGAGTATTTCCATATTTTTCTACGTAGTTTTTAATTCTCTCCTCTAGGGTATCTCCTTGAATAAATGAGACACTTGAAAGATCAATCTTTCTGTTGAGTTTATCTTTAAGCACTTTGATTCCAAATTGGGTTGGCAGAGCGTTTGTATTTTTAACAGAGCTCAGATCGCTATGTTCAAATACAGAAACAGGGACAGCATCTTTAAATAATTCTACATGCACTCTTGGTCCCGCACTTCCAAATCAAGCTCCCTTGGTTCCTGGTTCTCCACCACTTGTTCCTAAGAGTTGTCCGCGGCTTACATACTGACCTTTTACTACTCCAATTTCATTCAAACTTGTTATCAATGTACTATATCCATATTTATGAATAATAATCAGATAACTAAGAGATAGTCCATCAGGGCTTTTGAGATCATAAATGTATCCATCGGCAGGTGAGTATACTTCAGTCCCTTGAGGAATAATGATATCAATACCTTTATTATTTTCTCCATACTTTTTTACATACTCTATATTGTTGTAAGCAGCTTGGATTTTTTCTACTGGATAAACTACCCATGAGAAAAATTGCTCATTATCTTCATAACTTTCTCCTGCATCAAGCTTTCCTTTGAGGTAAGTATTACTTTGAATAAATTTGTTACTTTCAGCGATTTTTGCTTGTAAACTAGCCAATAATTCTTCCTTACTTTTTTGTAAGTCCAATTCTTTGCTACTCAGACCATCTTTGCTGGTAGCATAAATATTAATATACTCCACCAGATATTCTTTTTGCTGATTCAGAATATCTAATTTTTTGCTATATTCTCCGAGTTTAGTTTTATATTCGAGTTGAGAGTCTTCGAGAGAACGAAGTAATACTTTGAGATCTGTTTGTTGTGCATCTATAATATTAATAAGTTGTTCGTATCTGAGTGAAACCATCTGTGTAAGATCTGTATTACTCAAGTCTGTGGAGATATTTTCTGATTTTAAGAAGAGTTTGATGTCATCAATATCACTACTTGCAGTGTAAAATTCATTCGTAATTTTGTATAGAACATCCAAAAATTTACTTGCCATAGCTCTTGCCTTTTCCCTGTCCACATTGGCTTGATCAATTTTTGCTTTTGTATCTTTGATTTTATTACTATAGTCTGCTACTTGTTTGAGTAAAGCATCAGTTTCCATTTGAGTTTTTTTAGCTTGATCCAAAATAATCTGAATAGATTGTTTAGTTTCTACAATTTTATTATCAATAAATTTCTTTTGTGTGTTAATAGTGTCAAATTGTTGTTGAATTTTTTGTAATTCATCATACATGCCACCAATTTCTTTTTGGCTTTCTTGGATATTTGATTCATTGAGTGAGGTTTGAGAGGCTAGCGCTGCGAGTTCTTGTTCTTGGAAAGCTTTAAGTTTTTCTTGGAAGCTGCTATCACTTTTTATTTTGTCATAAAAGGTATTAATTTCTTCAGGAGAATAACTAGATGTAACATTACTAGCTCCCACAATATTTACTAAGAAAGCAAAGCAAATTACTAACAAAAAAGCTCTTTGTAGGATTTTGCTTTTCAATTTTCAAATCATTTTCATATTTTTATGTATACACTGGTTAAAATTCTTATTTTATTGTATCAATTTATAATCAAGAATTCAAAATTAAAGCGTATATTGCTCACATAATAATCGAAACATCTTTACAAAATGAAAAAAACAGCTCTTATGACTAGAACTGCTTCTTTCTTTTTAGTGTATTATATTTTGATAAGTTAGAATATTAGTTTTCCACACCAGTTTTAGGAAGTCATGCTGGTGGCTTGAAGAATTGAATTACATCTTCTCAGATAATATCTAATATTTTTCTTATAAGAGATTTTGTTGGTTCTACTACAGGATTTGGATTGATTTCTCAGGTGCTTCAAGTGTTTGTAGGATTTTGCTCAGTTTTTGGAGGAATAGGAGTTGGTGGCGTTGGTAAGGGAACAGGTTCATAAGTCGCTCATCCTCATCATGATGGAGGAGTAGGTGTGATGCTAATTATGCTTACTTGTGCTTGAGAGATGTTATCGATATAGCCACTCTCGTTCATTGATTGTCAGCTAATGATAAGTCCAGTGCCGAACACTTGATTTCCATCCCATTCACTTCATGATCCATAAATAATAGTCTGATTGAGTATACTGGATCCTGCTTCTCCAGTTACAGTAGTAGTAAGACTAACGTTCCCAGTTTCTCCTGGATTTAAGGTACCTATATTTCGTAAAACTTCATCAATAGCTCCACTAAATACTCAACCATGCGTTGCTGAAATAAAAGCAAGACCTTCTGGTAGTATATCTCTTATTACTACATCTACCCCAGTAACATTACTGTAGTTTCCATACTGGATAGTTCGTACTACACTTCCTCATGCTACTATACTAGCAATATTGACTGATTTCACGATACTAAGATTGAGTACTCACTCGCTCATGATTTGTTCAGTAAGGCCAAAATTATTTTCACTACTGTTTTGATTTCCAGAATATAAACTGATATCAATAAGTTGTAATAGTCCGCTTGTGGTTCAGCCATTAGTTCCAGTATTTGCTGCACTAGGTTCCAATAAACTAGAATTATCATATCTTACTGAATATATTCCATTATCAAGTCCTGTGAATAAATATACTCAAGAGTAATTACTCATAGTTGTTTGTATAATAACTTCACCCGAATAAAGGTGTACAGTAATTCCACTCAGTACTCAGTCTCAAACATTATCATATAACTGATTATTATTGATATCCTGATAGATGATTCCTGAAATAGTTCCGAATCATGAGAATATTGTAGGAATATTACTTCGTACAATCTCTTCACAATCTGTATTGTTGGTGCTACTCACTGCATAATCTCAAACTATTGGATTGTTCCCTGGGTTACATGATCATGGCATATAAGGAATGCCTTCTGTGATTCCTGTATCTACAATTGGCAAGACTGATACGATATTTATTCCAGTAGAGTCTGCTCATGTAGCAATCACCACGTCATAAGAAAGAGTAATTGTCTGATTATTATTTATTCCAGAAAGATGGAATTCATACATATTTCCGCTATTTCCTACATAGTAACCTACTCCTGGAGTAAATACTACACTGCCAGTCTGAAGTATAAATCATGAACTTAAAGTGTCGTAAATTTGCGCTCCACTCAAAGATATATTTCCACTATTAAAGATACTAATAGTATAGGAAATAGTATCATTGAGAGAGTAAGGTCCAGAAGAATTGATTTCTTTATTTATAGCTAGATCAAAGCCAGTTATTGGGTCTGGTGGATCTACTATTATTCCAGTTTGCGTTCCCGTAATACTCACAGTGGATACATTGTTTCCAGTATTGGATTCACCACTAAAATTGTTGTAGATGTTCCCGCTTGTACCTATCATAACTCGATTAGTAATGGTTCCAGTCATTCATCAATCATATTGCGCACTTATTGTGAGAGCTCCACTTCAATTACTAGCCACAGATAGTCCACTCCAGATAATTATATTTCAGCTGGTTGTATATCATGGAGTAGTTCCTGTAGTTAATAAGATGAGATTGTTTGGAAGTACATCCTCTATTTGAATATCTCCTCTTGCTTCTCCAGAAAGTGAATACAAGAGGGTATAATTTACTATGTCTCCACTTAGTACTACTCATGTACTTGCTAATTTTGTAATACTGAGATCATAAGCAGGAATGCTTCCGAAGTATACTGGAGATTCTGATTCGTTATTCCCAGTATTGGATTCACCAGTGTAACTAATTACTCATCCTGATAGCTTACCAATTTGAACCTGATTGAGCCCACTATCTCCTTCAGATCATAGGATAATAAATTCTACATCAATAACTCAAGTACTGTTTCATGTTAAACTTAATGACCAATTGAGTATATTTGAAGGGAAGGGAAGTTGCGAACTAGGACTAGTACTAGAAGAAACAAATATTAAATTATCACTATAATGATCACTTATTACGCCGCTCGTTGATGATCAGGAATTGAAGTATTCAAGCCTATATATAACAGTATCTCCGCTCATCACAATACCACTTGTGGGCTGTACTAAAGTTTTGCTAACACTAAGATCATAATAACTAGCTAGTGAGAAGTCATAATTAGTTCCGTAAGATCCAGTAGAAAGAACTACAGTTTGTGAATCTAGACCATTACTGAATGATCCACTCAAAGATCAAGTAAAACTTGCATAAGCTGAAAATTGAGTATTATTCAGATAAGTTATGACGTATGTGTTTGGTAGCAAACCAGTGAAGAGATAATTTCCTGATCCGTCTGTGAGTTCAGTAAATAAGATGTTTCCTGAGAGATTGGAAAGAACTACTTCAATTCCTGATAGTAAGGAATCTATACCAGAAGAGAAATTCAAATCCTTATCGCTATCTTCGTAAATAGTACCTTGCAATGATCCTAGTGGTACTACCAATCCAAAGTCATTATTGGTACTTTGATCTCATCGATTTACGATAATATTCTCTATAAGAATTGGAGATGTCACATTTCCTATGTTTGTTCAGGAGATTGATCAAGTATTTGCTACAAAACTATCATATCAAACTGGAAGTTCATAGGTCACACCATATTCTCAAATATTCAAACCACTAAACCAATATTCACCACTCGAGTTACTTGTAGTAGTAGCAATAATTAGTCCTGTATTACTCAATAAATTGACTATTATCCCAGATAATAAATAATCAGGAAGAGCAATAAGAACTCCATTTCTATCATTATCAAGATAAATATGTCCAGCAATACTAGTAGATGCTACTAATCCAAAATCATTGGAAATACTATTCACTCATCATGGTAATATAATACCACTAATAATCGTCGGATTTATTGGTCATTGAAGTGATCAACTACCTAATTGAATGCTTGTACCACTAATATATCATCCTATACTCGTATATGGCATATATCAACTACTTGTAGCATATTGCAGGCTATATTCTCAAGGATTGAGTCATGTAAATATATAATATCCACTTGAGTTCGTTATAGTAGTGTCATATGATATACCTCAGGAAATTAACTCTACTAAAATACCGCTCAAGCTTGGCTCATTATCATTACCAGAGTTATAATTACTATCAAGATAAATCATTCACTCAATAGTTGAAGGCTCAATTATCATAGTCACTGTAAATTCTCCAGTATTGTTTCCAGTATTGGTTTCTATCTCATACGTAAATCCATTCAATAATCCTCCTGACAAAGTTCAGATTATTACAGTATTATCCAAGCTCATTCCTGATGAAATAGTGTTAGCTACTGTAACTTGATATTCTATATAATGACCAGTGTTTGGAGTAATGAATACATCTTTAAATACTATTTCAGTACCAATGGTACTCGATCCACTTACAAGAATATTTTCTGCAAAGATAGTTACGCTGCTAGCTGATATTCATGAATATATAAGTCCAGTTGGTAAATTATCTATGAGGGTAACAGCTCTGTCTTCAGATCAAGAATTAACAAAATCTAGTCTATAAGTAATAATACTTCCACTTGTCACAAATCCTGTGAGAGTTTGTCATCCGCTTATCATATAGCCTGATACTACTGACTTAGTTATACTAGTATCAAAATCTGTAGAATTAGTTAATAATCAGAAATCATTGTGAGTAGATATTTGATTTTCTCCAAGTGTAATACTTGATATAAGAGTAGGTGCAGGACCTCATTGTAATGATCAGATAGCTCCACTCGTATTGGCTCCAGAAATAACTCAACCCGTACTTGTAAATGGAATATATGGTCAAGTTCCAGTTGTGTAACTTACTATATAATTTCCAGGATTGAGGTTGGCGAAGAAGTAGTATCCTTGAGAATCAGTGATAGTACTAAGATTTACGATATTACCATAGATATCAGTTCCACTCAAGAAAACATTGATATTGGCAAGTTGAGGATCATCAACCCCATCATCTCCACTATTTTGATTGACATCCCAATAGATATATCAATCAACCATCGCAAATCAACATTGTTTGGGAGTGAGCAAGGAAGCTAAGCTTGTATTATCACTATAATCAAACTCATCACTTGAAGTACTTATGATTCAGTTTATAATTTGGACTTGATCTACTAGATTGTAGTCAGTGATTTGTACTATAATATCAAAACTAGCAACATAACCACTTGATAATTGACCTGTAGAATACTGGACACTATGAGATCCAGTGTCATATACCCATCCGCTACTTTGACCGCTTAGTCCTACAAAATTGTATCACAAAGGCAGTATTATACTTCCACTTACATTATCAGATGGCATATTTCCATTGCTTGTATAAGTCACGTTTACGCTAAATTCACTCATCATACACGCTTGATTTGGCTGATCGATAATGATACTAACCCCAGCATAATCACCCAATACTGATGTTACTTTATCACTATTGTTATCCAAGTTTGTTTCCAATAATGCTGGATGGCACGCCAATCCAGTAGATTGAACTTGTGTAAATCCTGATTGAACTTGTGTAGGGACACATTTTATTTGTGTCTCGCTTACTGATGGTAGTATACAAGGCCCTACTCCATTATCATCACATATCTGATCATCATTACATGATAATCTAGGATCTCAATCACAATAACCCATCATGCAGACTCCTACGCCATTGTCTTTACATATCTGATCATCACTACAACCATATTTACTATCATCACTACATTTACCTGATGGTAGTATACATCCTCATACGCCATTGTCTTTACATATCTGATCATCATTACATGATAATCTAGG
>CAYVXG010000022.1:0-1660 GCA_964455295.1 uncultured Candidatus Peribacteria bacterium | reverse complement strand
ACCCATCATGCAGATTCCTAATCTATTTTTTTTGCATATCTGATTATCACTACAACCATAACTACTATTATCACTACATTTTCCTACAGAGATATTGGTAGTAATAGTTCCACAGTCTAGATCATCCCTACATTCATTAGTTGTATTTTCACAAAAATTTTTGGTAATATAATTTGGTACTAGAATATAATTTGGTACTGTCTCACAGTATCCAGTTGATGCTATGAGAGTGCTATTGGTAAGTATCGTATTTGGTTCTCCTGTAGCTACAAGCCCAGAAATAATAATCATACCTCCACTTCCCACTGGAAGTACTCCTATATTCCATTGCAATACTCTTCCTCCACTAGTAATGCTTGCTGGACTTGGTATTGCTGATTGATACTGCACCCCAAGAGGTAAAATATCAGTAATAGTTCCTGCTGATGGAGTCGGACCATTGTTTCTGTATTCAAGAGTGTAAGTTAAAATTTCTCCACTACTTGTGGCTGTTTTATCTACTTGTTTATCGATTTGTAGATCAGTATTTGTGATAGTAAAGAGATGATCATCACTATTATCATCATAACTGGATTCTGGAGATATAGTAGATATGGTGGCAATATTAGGTATTTCTCCTCCACTCAGCGTTACTCCAGATTGTACTTTGACATCAAAATTGAAATAAGGTCGATTACTTGATTTATAGGTGATGATCAGATCATCAATACTAGGAAATATTGGGTTTTCTCTATAGTAATATCCTGTCATATTTACTTTGATACATAAGTTTCCTATGCTTGGAGAAATAGATGAAATATCCAGATTCCCATTAACACTCCTATTCTCAAATCCAAGAATTGGAGATCCGCCACAAGTATTTGCATAAATACTATAGCTGATTGTGCTTGATCATCGCTTCAGATCATTTACTATGAGTTTATCCCAATTAGTAAGACCATTTGTATTTACAATTGTTTGATAAGAACCACTCAGTGTTTTTCCTTGTTGATTAATATATGCAATAGTTGGAGTACTAGTTCTTCAGAATCAAACTATATCTTCATATCCATCATTATCAAAATCAGCCACAAGTCCTGCAACAAAATTTGTAGCTCCCAAATGAGTTGCTACAAAATTACCATTTCCATCGCCAAAATAAACCTTAGTATCTCCATTTACTGACAGATTTCTACCGTATCCCACAATATCCAAATTTCCATCTCCATCAAAATCTGCTACACTACCTCAGTGAAAATTACTATGAACAACATTATTATCTATATTTTTTCAACTAAATCCTCATGCGCCATTCCCTATATAGATTATAGTAGGATTACTATCAATTCCATATCCCACAATATCTAGATTTCCATCATTATTGAAGTCAGCCACAGTTCCGCCTACAAATTTTGTTATTCACAAATTAGTTGATGTGAACCCACCAGCTCCATCTCCTTTGTATACTATAGTCTGATTATTTTCTCTACCATATCCCACAATATCCAAATTTCCATCTCCATCAAAATCTGCTACAGTACCTTGATAAAATGAAGTTAGTCATAGATTATTGGCTATAAATCAACCCAATCCGTCTCCCATAAAAATAATAGTCTCACTGGAGAATTTTCCATATCCCACAATATCCAAATTTCCATCTCCATCAAAATCTGCAACACTA
>CAYVXG010000021.1:0-15163 GCA_964455295.1 uncultured Candidatus Peribacteria bacterium | reverse complement strand
TGTAAGGAAGGTAGAAAGGTAAAGATCATGGCTGGAAACCATGATTGGATACAGGATCAATTTGTGTTTGAAGAAGGAAAACATCTTCGAGAAATGTTTGAAGCAGGAGAAAATACAATGAAAGGATCTTTACAATTTATTACTCAACCTACACATTGGGTAGATAACGATACCTTACATGTGGTAATTCCCTACAATGATCGTCTGGAGGAACCATCTGAAAGTGAGTTTTACAATCCTGGGCTGTTACCGCTGACCCAACAAAAGGAGATTTGGGAAAGTACTACAGGTCTGTTACAATCAGCAAAAAAAGGTGAAAAACTTTCAGGATTACTCAATACCATAGCTCTTACTTATTATGAAACCAATAAAAATAAATATAAGAAAATTGTATTGTATCATCATTACTATACAGCAAACAAATTTTTCCCTGGAGTAAATACCCAATTCCATTTCCGCGACGCAGCTATACATCCCAAATTTCTTGAACTAGAAGGATTGATGTTGATTAGTGGGCATATTCACGAACCTTTTAGTTTTCAAAACTACTTATGTTGTGGTTCTTTTTGGCACACGAGTTCCTTGGAAAAAAATGAAGCAAAGTATTATTTTGTGGGAGATGTTAATAAATGATTTGAGGCCTATATGACTCATATCAATCCCAAAATTTCCTTTGAAGTTTCTTGAGAAGAATGAGATCAGGGAGAAATTGAACTTACAGAATGACAGATTCAAGAGAACATACGCAAGGTGTTAAATGAATCAAAAAATAATTTACAATCTTCTTTTGTACCAAATATTTATGATGAAATCTTACCCCTTGCTGTTTTGGACGTAAGCCTGCAAACTGCTGGTTCTACTTCTCTTGTGAAAGTGGAGGAGGTGGCTGTAAAACTTCATCATATTGATATCAGAAAAATTGATAATTATATGCCTAAAGATCAATTTAATTCGATCATAGAATCTGATTTCCGTTCTTCTTTTTCAGATCGAAAACAATTATTATCAGAATATTTACATCATAAGTATGAGCCAGAACATGACTCATTGATTGACTTCTTGCATAATTATAATATAATCTGAAAAAATACTCTTGATAGTTGACAATAAATAACTATTTGTGACTATTATCTAATTTATTTTATTATATTATTTATAAAACAATGAGAAAATTATTATTGATCTTAGGAGTAGTTGTATTGATCGCTGGATGTGCTAAAAAACCTGCTCCAGTATTGGAAGAAGGTATGACTGGTGAAGTAATTGCAACTGGAGAGATTAACACTGATGCTTTGGATAACGGAGACATGGTGATATCTGGAGAAGTTGTAGTATCTGGAAATGATGTTATCGTTTCTGGAGAAGTAGTTCCTAACTAATTGAACTTTCACTCTAAGAATAGTAAAACACGAGAAGAATGAATTCTTCTCGTGTTTTTTTATTTAAACTTATATACTGAGGTTTACAATAAGTTGTTGAGGAATTTATTTTCTTCTTGTTGCTTTAGTGATATTATGGTATTCTAGGCTACATACGATGATTAGTATGATATTTACATAGTGTTTTACATCAAAGCTCAAGCCCCAGAAGCCCATTACTCCATGTTTAGGATAGAGTTGATAGCTAAAGCCAAACATCATCAGGAAGAAGAACAAAGCAAATCCAATATATCCGATACCCGTACGATGAAGTAAGGTGTTTAGATATTTAGTCAAAAGATAGGATATCGCGGCAATAAAACTGATAATGAGACCATAAGGATATACTTGTCCATAGGCTTGAATTTGGCTATAAGGTACCAATGCTCTTATAGCAAACCAACCATGATCGTTGGGCAAACCAATTACACTATCACTGAGTGTTAAGAATAATCATAGTACGAAGCACATCTTCATAGTAGAAAAGAATAACATATCTATGATACTTTTAATAGTGTTTTTTTTCTTATTTCTCAGAAAGATTAATAAAGCTAGAATGGATCCTATAATAATACCCACATAATGGAAGTCACTACCATTTGGAGTAAGAACAAATTTAATAATATTTCCCATACCAAACAATTCTTTGGATTCCAGATAATAACCCACTGCTTTTCAGACTATATAAATAATCAAAAAAGCCCAAGGTAAAAAAAAGAAAAATTGTTTGAAATCTAGTTTATTCTTCGTGCAATAGCGATAGGAAGAATGTAAAAATACTAGGATTGAGACTGCGATTCCAAGTCAAAACATACTTATTTTAGTTCATCATAGTATGATGTAGGGCAACATGAAAAAACAAAACTAGTAAAAATAGTAAGGTAAATTGATTTTATATTCATAATTAGTATAAAGAAAATTACAAGATGAAAAATCCTACTCAGCTTTTCTATCAGATTATGAAGTATCCTGAGCCTACTAAAGAGGTGAAACTTTTTTTAAAATGGTGATCGGATACAGTGAGTGAGGTTATTGAAGACAAATTTCAACATACTCCTGAGCAATGTGATTTATTTAGTTGGGATGAACCAGCGGATGAGCGTATGAAAGAGTATATTGCACAAGTACAGAAGCATGCTTGGGTATGGAGATCTTTACCTTTCGTAAGTCATATCTACCTTGCAAATAGTATTACTTTCAACGCTTTGCATGAAGATTCTGATATTGATTTATTTATTATTACATTGCCTGGAAGGCTACGAATTGCCAGATTGATGAGTAGACTAACTTTATTTTTCTTAGGTCTTTGAAGATCTGGAACGAGAATTCAGAAAAGATATTGTCTTTCTTTTTATGTAGAAAAGAAGCGTGAAAACCTCTATGATCTACTATTGCAACCATTGGATATTTACTTTATTTTTTGGTTAGCTCACTTGGTACCCCTGTATACGACCAGTGTGAAAGATGTTGATTTGATCTGGAAATCCAATAAATGGCTCAAATCTTATCTTCCTAAACATCCAGGAAAACAACTTATCCGTCTTGGAAATGATTTAATAGTCTGAAGCACCTGGCGAAAAGAGATCGTAGAAAGAGTCTTAAAAAGAAGAATGGGAAATCTTCTGAACTCATTGATTGGGTATCTATGGACTCCATGGTTGCGTATCAAAAAAGGAAAACTGGGGAAGAAAGGGTGGGGAATTGTAATCAATAATCATATGCTCAAATTTCATGGAGATAAAAGAAAAGACATTATACTCAGATATATGAACGTGATAAAAAGTAAAAAAGGGATGGATCAAAATATTGAAAATACTACTCAAGAAACGAGTCTACTTTAATTTCTGTACTGAATGTTTCGATGGCACTTATAGTATTGTATAGTATAATCTGATTATGTGTGGGATCTTTTTTGTGGTATTTAGCTAATACGACTCATTCTTTCAAATCACTCTTTGGTGCAAGATCAGCTTGTGATTATTGTCATACTACCCTCAAGCGATATGAGCTTATCCCCGTGTTTTCTTGGTTCTACCAAAAAGGAAAATGCAGTCATTGTGGTGCTAAACTTTCAAGTTCTTATCTTATTTCAGAAATTTTAACTGCCTTGAGTTTTGGAGTGGTATGATCATTGGTTGGAACCTTATCATTTTCACTTCAAGTAATGATTGGACTTTTATTAGCGTGTATGGTATTCATAGCTATGGTAGATATTCGCAAAAAAGAGCTTTCCATTCCTGCTTTTACTCTTGCTCTCATTTTATTTTTCTGATTATATTATCTCACTCAAGCCACAAACTGAACAAACATTGGAATTATAGCTTTATGTTGGTTCGCATTATGGTTTATTATTCGACTCTTAGGAGTACTTATTCATAAGGTAAAATACCACGAATGGGGGCAGGGTCTTGGATTTGGTGATGTGTTATTTGCTGGACTGTTGGGTCTTTTATTTGGGCTCGCAATACAATTCACTCCACTACAATCTGGCTTTACTGGCTCAGATTATTATTTCTTTATCTTCCTTACTTTAGCTCTTCATATGTTCGCTTCCAGTATCTTTGGAATTCTTGGATATAGTATTCTGAAAGATGAAAGATTAGCCTTCATTCCCTATATGTTATGATGATTTTTGATAATGACAATAGTACTTCTGTATTTTTCTGATACTATCCTTTCTTTTTTAGCTTTTTAGGGCAATTTTACTCAAAGACTCTTGTATTCCAAGTTAAAAACTGCAATCCATTTGTTATAAGTTCTTTTTATATCTTATACAAACGTTTTTGATGAAAAAGTATCTTGGAGAAGTGTTGGGAACTTTCTTTTTTGTATTGTCTATCGGATTAGCAGTACAATTTGGAGGAGAGATGACAGCTTTGGCTATTGGTGTAGCTTTGATGGTATTGGTGTATGCTGGTGCTCATATTAGTGGAGCTCACTTCAATCCTGCAGTTACCTTAGGACTTGCAGTAAGTGGAAAACACTCATGGTCACAAGTAATTCCTTATTGGATTAGCCAGTTGGTGGGAGCTGTTCTTGCAGGCTATCTTGTGACATGGATCGTAGGTTCAGCTTTGACTACCGTTGCATTGGATCCAGAAGCTTTGAAGGTGATTATCGTAGAATTACTTTTCACTTTTGTATTAGTATGGGTAGTACTCAATGTTGCTGCTACAGATAATAACTCAGGGAAAAGTTTCTATGGTCTTGCTATAGGACTTGCAGTATTTGTAGGTGCCGTTAGTGTAGGAAGTATCTCTGGTGGAGCCTTCAACCCTGCAGTAGTGATCTGATCTTACTTTGATGGATTGTTTGCTACTAATCTTATCTGGCAACATCTTATAGGACAATTCACAGGAGCAATCTTAGCAGGATTAGCCTTCAGATCAATTGTTTACAGTAGAGACTAGTACAATTTTCTTTGAGAAATTATTTTAAAATAATCTGAAAGCTCAGGTGGGTTTATTTTTCACTTGAGTTTTTTGATGAGTATTTTTCTTTTGCATTTTGGTGTACAAATTATTATTATATAAGCCAATATTTATTGAACAACCTTATTTTGATCTCCTAGCACCTATGCACGAAGCAATTATAGAAATTCATGACTTATCACGAGGTTATCCTAAGACTGATCAGCTTATTTTTGATAAATTCAATTTTACTCTTCACAGGGGAGATTTTTGTTTCTTAGTAGGAAAGTCAGGAAGTGGTAAAACTACCCTTGTAAAATTCTTGCTCAGACAGCTGCAACCCCCTTTGAAGACGATTTTCTACAATAAAGAAGATATTGCAAGATTTTCAGTGGATGAGGTGCAAGATTATAGAAGAAAGCTTGGAGTAGTTTTCCAGGATTATAAAATCATAGAAACCATGACAGTGTGGGAAAATATTTGCTATCCTCTCATTATTGATAATATTGATCCTGTAGATAGACATGAAAGTCTGGAGCGTATTATGAAAATATTGGGGCTGCAAGATAAAAAAAATAAAGCCTGCAAAACTCTTTCTGGAGGAGAAAAACAAAGAGTAAGTATAGCCAGAAGTTTGGCGAGTGATCCAAGTTTTATTATTGCAGATGAACCGACAGGAAATCTGGATTGGGAGAATAGTAAACTTATTGCAGAGAGTATGATTCAATTACACAAACAAGGACATACGATTCTGTTTATTACTCATGATCAAAGACTTATGGAGTATATTCAAAAAAATCATGATGCTGTAAAAATTATAGAACTCTAAATCGTATTGGTACCCTATGGATAAACTGAATACTCCCAATTTGAATAATAATATTGAACATGAAGATTCTCTTCGTCAGGAGCTTTTGGATCTCAAAAAAAAACTTCAACTGCAAGTAAAAAAAGAGACTCTTAAAGAGAATGCGAAATCATCTGATTTTTTGAAAAAAACTCTTGGTCAGTTGGCAGCATTGGAGAGTGAATTAGTAAGTAAGCCTGAAAAAAAGGAAGAACAAGAGTATATTACAGAAATGAAGGATAAACTTTCTTCTCTCAAACAAATCCACACAAATTTCAACAAGTCAGGAGGAAATCTGGAACAAGTGTATAAGCAAGTTGCAGACAAAAAGAGAGAAGAACTTCATCAAAATGTTTCGAATACTGCTTCTGAAATGGGTCAAGAACGACCATGGTTGCAGGGCTTGGTGAAAAAAGCTCTCAATCAATAGTATTATTTCTTCGGTGTCCAAAGCTTAGTATCTAAAATTGAACTATAAATATATTGAGTAAGGATATTCATTTCTTCTCGTGAAATTTCTTCCAATCTTTTGGGAAATATGACTTTCAGTTTCGGATCAGCATCAGCTTGTTTACTACCAGAGCTGATTTTTTTATTATCTTCCAGCATCTTGATAATCTTTCCTAGGGTTTTTCTTTTGAACCCACTGATCATATCCAAAACCACCAACATATGCTCATAATTGATATCTTGAGCAGAAGTTTTGCTGACAGAAATGATAGCACTGTCTACCTTGGGAGCTGGTGAAAATCCTTTAGCAGAGATAGTTTTGTGATATTGAACTGTGTGAGAATAGTTAAGTAGCCATCGTAGATAGGACTTTTTCTTGGCTTCTGTAGCTACTTTTTCAGCAAATTCTTTTTGTACAATGAAGATTCCTACGGGGATGCCGAATTGAGGATCAAGTAAAAATTTGGAAATAATCGGAGAAGTGATATAGTAGGGTAATGAGCCATAGAGCAGAGTTTTATTGAGTGCAATGGGAGGTAGAGTGCGTTTCTCAAGGAGGAGAACATCACTTCGTATGATATGTTCAGGGTTGATAAGTTCTTCAAGAATGTCTTGGAAGGTCTCGTCTTTTTCGATTGCCCAAAAGTCGTCCGCAAAGATGGGCTGGATAAGCTTGGTGATAGCACCTTTTCCAGGTCCAATTTCCACGCAATACTTCAGATCATTTTTTTCTTTATAAGCCAAAACTAGATCACGAATCTTCGTTTTCGCCTTACTATCTATCAGAAAATTTTGTCATAAAAAAGAGGGCAATACGAATTCTTACAAGTTAAAATATACAGAATATTGTGCCTACTATAACTATTGCATTGAGAAATGGAAGATTTTAATTATAAATGGATTCTTTTATTTTTAATGTTTTGGATGCGATCGCACTTTCGTAATAGTATTATTTTCTCTGTAATTTGTTTGATTGCAGCCTTCATATATGGATATAGCACGGGTGGTTGGGAAACGGCTTTTTCAGTATTTTTCATCGTACTTACTCTTGGAGCTCTGGAAACTTCGATCTCTTTTGATAATGCAATTGTAAATACTACTGTACTCAAAAAGATGGACGCGAAGCGAAGACATAGATTTTTGACTCGAGGAATTTTGATAGCAGTGGTAGGTATGAGAATATTTTTTCCTCTTTTGATTGTTTCCATTTTTGGTCATGTTAATCCTGTTGAAGCTCTCAGACTTGCTTTGCGAGATTCCAATCAATATGCTTTGATCTTGGCGGATGCTCATATTCCTATTTTAGGATTTGGAGGGGCGTTTTTGATGATGGTGGGACTCAAATTCTTCTTTGATGAGAAAAAACATACTCATTGGATTAGCTGGATAGAGAAATATCTCCAAAAAATGCATAAGATGCAGGCTATCGAAGCAGCTATTGTGATGATATTATTATATATATTCTGACAATTTGTAGCACCAGAGTACTTTACTGACTTCTTTGTGAGTGGAATTTTGGGACTTATTGTATTTATCTTGGTGGATGGTCTCAGTACACTACTAGAATCAAACCAAGCGTCAGGGCTAATCAAGAGTAGTATGATGTGGTTCTTATATTTAGAATTACTAGATGCATCTTTCTCACTTGATGGAGTCATCGGAGCCTTTGCGCTTTCCAAAAACCTTTTTGTTATTGCATTGTGATTGGGAATCTGAGCTTACTTTGTGAGAAGTATGACGATGTATTTGTATGAAAAAGGAACCCTCAATATGTATAAATATTTGGAGAATGGAGCATTCTGGGCTATCTGCTCACTTGCCTTATTAATGTTTTTGGGTACTATCATTCATATTCCTGAGGTATTTACTGGTCTTATTGGTATTGTGGTGATAGGCTTCTCAATCTGGAGTAGCGTGAGGGAAAAGGGGAAAGTTGACCCTACTTTATAATTTTCAGTTTATATAAATATTAATTATCATTAAAGTCAATTCCTTATCAAGGATTGGCTTTTTTTCTCCACATTTTTGACATCGCTGCTTTGGGAGTATAATGAGTAAAGAAAACTTTGATGCTACTAACAATATTTAGAATAATAAAAATATTTTAAGACAAATAGTTAGTTGAATTTTGTAAGAAAATCAAGTACTTGCATTTGTTTAATTCCATGGTATTTTCAAATAAATTGGCTCTCCATACTCACTACAATTTTTTCAAAACCATCTTTAATAGCAAGCAAATTATCAAACTCTCTGATTGCAGTTTTTTCAGATGTAATGACTCGAGCTACTTGTATATAAGTAATGTCTTGTCATTTTTGGGCTACAAAGTCTACTTCTTTCCCATTATAATTACCTACATACACTTTATATCCACATTTTTTGAGATGTAAAAATATGATGTTCTCAAGTAATTTTGCTTTATCATCATCTTCTTTTACTTTAATACTATTTCTTAATCCAATATCGTTAAAATAATATTTCTCGTTATGATCAAGTATTTTTTTACCATGAATATCATACCTTTCTACCTTATGAATCATATAAGGAACCTGTAGCATTTGGACATAATTGCTTAGTTTGGTGAGAGACGCTTCATCTCCTCGACCAAATTGTTTTGATGCATTATGCATATTTCTCAAAGAAATTTCGCTACCGATAATGTCAGAAATATATGCGAGTACTTTTTCTAAATACCCTACATCTTTAATGGCAAATCTTTTCACAATATCTTTTATAAAAATAGTATCTTTTACTGATTCAAGGTATTGTACTTTACTTATAGGATTATCCATTTTTAGTATCTCAGGCATTCCTCCATAGCGTGTATAGAGTGAAAAACTATCTGTATTATTAGGTTTATTGGTAAATTGAAGGAATTCATTATATCCTAGTGGATATACATCAAATGCAAGGTATCTACCAGTAAGATAAGTAGTTAATTCTCCAGAAAGTAAATAAGAATTGGATCAGGTAATAATAATTTTATATTTTTTATAGGCAAACATAGCTCTAATAAATCTTTCTCGATCTTGGATATCTTGGATTTCATCAATAACGATATATTCTGGTTCTCCATATATTTTTACATATTCTTCAAATAATCCATTGAGTATTTTTACTGAATTAATAGTATTATCAATATCTAATTCTTTATTGATAAAGAAAATACGATCCAAATTGATCTTCTTTTCTTTGAGATATCCTAAAGCAATAGAGCTTTTACCTACTCTTCTCTGTCCTTGAATGACTACTATCTGATTTGTTTCAATAGAGGAATCTAACATATCATAATAAAATTTCCTTGCTTTAATGTCCTGCAACAACAAAGTTTTACTATAGGTAATGATGTCTAAGTTCATTTAGTCAATAAAGCAAATAAATACTTATTGACTAAGTATACTTAAACAATAGTTGAAAATCAAGTCATTTTCTTCTTAGGATATTTTTCTGCATAAAATTAATACTATTATGACTAGAAAATAAAATAAAGTCAATTCCTTATCAAGGATTGGCTTTTTTTTTCTCCACATTTTTGACATCGCAAGAGAGGGTCAGTATAATCAAGTAGAGATATTAGCCTTAAAAATATTGTGGAATGTTAACATTAAATGATCTTGCCCAGCCTCAAACTTATCATCAAAATATAAGTAAACAAGCTTCAAAATCTTGAACAAAAAAAACAAGAAATTTTTTCCGAGAAGCAACAAAAGTAGGATTCGTAATTTTGGGAAGTTTTGTTTTTGCTAATATTTTTGTAAATGCAAGCTTATATAAGGAAAAAATTGATGAATTTATTAATGGAGTACAAAAAATAGGAATCACAAAATTTGCTGATAATGTGCAAGCAAATACTAATTCCAAAGATACTTACCTCGATCAATTGTTTAAATCACAAGGAATTAGTAGGAAGCAAAATGTAAAGGATCAAATTTATGGATATTATAATTCTAGACCACAAACTCTTGATTTTCAGTTCAATATCCTTCCTCCTTGAAAGAGGATTATTATTCCTGATTTGGGTATTCAAGCTCCTATTCAAGATGTAGAGGGTGATATTCAGGCAAAGATGGAAGATGGCTTATTCTCAGATGAATTGAAACAAGGGGTAGTACATTATCCTACTACGCCTGAACCAAATGAACCTGGAACTACTATGATTTTTGGGCATACTAGTAATTACTTTTGGGTGAAATCAGCGTATAATACAGTATTCTCCAAAATTCCTCAACTCAAAGCTGGTCAAACTATTCAAGTTATTTGGAATGGAAAGCTTTACGAATATGAAGTGAAAGAACAAGAAATAATGAAACCTGATCAAGTCCCTGAAGTATACGCTCAAAACTTTGATAGTACCAAGAAAAGGTTAGCTATCATGGGCTGTTATCCAGTAGGAACAAGTGATAAAAGAATTATTGTCTTCGCAGAGCCCAAGGCACATAATTCACAAGTTGCTACTACGAGTACAGGTAGTGCACCACTCGCTTATCATGAAAATGAATATGGAGTAGTACAATAAGATATTTAATTGTTATTCATCACTTATAAAACTTTACGTCTCACCATCTTCAGAATCAATTTATCAGATTATAAATAACTATAAGCTGAGCTACACAGCTATCAAAAAGTATAGTCTTTTTGTGTTAGGATTGATTATAGGACTAGTGATTATAGGATATGAATTGATAAGTAGTAAGCCAGAAGATATGGCTACGATACAAGCTTTCAGTACAGGAAATATTGGATATATTCAAACAGGGACTACCTTGCTTGCTAGCGATTTGTATTATCGTCCTGAAGGTTTTAAGATTGGAGAGTTTCAAGCTTATTTATTAGGAGGTTGGTATCAGTTTATTAATGGAAAACATCATGGATATATGAATTTGATGATGTACGAGAACTATCCACTTCCGCAGCATATCTCTACGATCCAAAATACTAGTTATGGAGGAGATACTAATGAACAAAAAGTAGCTAAATATATTCAGAATTTTATCGTTTTGGAACCTGAAGCGATCAATGAAAATATGCTCAAAAAACCAGTTTCTACACTTCCTCAAGTAGATCTCATTGATCAATTTAAACTTGGGTGTCTAGATTCTGCCTTCTTGTTGGTCGATGACTTTTGTCAGTATAATCTCGAACAATTTGCTAAACACTCCTACCAATACGATATTATCTATGACTTTACTATTTTTGTAAGTCTCTTCCAACATATTCAAACTCTTTCTGGATCTATTACTCATGAGGTATGTGAAAGTGTAGTAAATTATGAAATGCTTAGTGGTAAGCCTGATAATAAGCTTGATGCACTGGTAGAAAAATGTAATGAAAAAGTACAAAAAACTCATCAATCCTTACTCAAACGAAAACAATTTGAAAAGGAAATAACAACGACTTTATTGCCAACGATTGATCAAGATACACTACGAAATCAGTTTAAGCTGGTGAGTAGTATGCAATTATTGCAGACTCAGATTATGGATAATAAGATTGATATTACTTTCCTCAATTCTTATTACGACTATGTGAAACTTATGCTTGCTTCATCTCAACTTGATCAGTTTACTATCGATGTGATTTACAAGTTTCATAACCAATTCTTACTCAAAGGATTGTTAGATTTACAAAATGTGGTAAACCTTGATACAGTTACGGATTTGCAAAATAGTATGGAAAAGATAGACCGTCTCAATGTTGGTGATAGTGCTAATGGGGTGGTAGGACTAAAAGGAAGAATATCTTCTGGTTTAGTACTTCCTACAGACTACACAGAAGAGCATCCTTCATTGGGAGCTGAAGAACTTAATACAGACTCAAATAATCAGTCAGAAGTAGATACATCTATTATTAATGATCTGATAGGGGCTGTGGATAGCACAATCGAGGATACTCTCAATTCTGGAGGATCAGATACCATCATCAATACTACTCCTGTAGAAACTTCCAATCAAAATCCAAATACTGATGGGCAGGAAGATCTCAATAGTTATCAACCACAAAAGTCAACGAGCTACAATCCATCCAATTTAGATACTCAGGAAAAAACACTAGTATCAGATAGAATGTTTAACAATCTTGGTATCAAACCAGATTTAGTACTTGTGAAAGGTGATAAGTATTTTGTAGAACGAAGCTATCAAGGATTTGTATTTTCAGCAATCTTAGACAAAAATAATAATCGAAGACTGAATCCTATCTATGTAAAAATAGATGAAGTCCGTACACTTGTTCCAGGATTTATGCTTGATCTTATGGATTATGATAGATACGCTCAAGTGAAATTCCTCAAAAATCCTGAACAATATGTCAGACAGGCTACTCAATAATTTTCTCAATACTTTCTTATTTCAGTAACATATCTAGTATAATAGTATTGACTCCAATATTACTATCTAGGTATTTTTTTGCTTGTAAAAATTTTGCAGACCAATGAGGATCATCAACAAATTTTACCTGTAGGGCACTAATAAATAAATCAAGAACTCCGAGCTCATTTGCTTGTTGGAAAAGTGCTTGCTGGGTACTTAGTAAAGATTCTTTCAAAAACTTTGTATCCACGATCTTGAGATTTTCATCTAGGGTTTTAAACACTGGATCGTAGGCTATTCTTTTCTGGATTCCTGCTCTTCCCAATCCAAGTCCATCTGCTTCAGCGTCTTCATAAAAATTAATGAGTATTCCTCTAGAAACAATAGTGGGAAGTAATTGCTGGGGATTGCTACAGGTACAGATGATGATTCTATCCTCCAAAGGCTCTTCTAGTGTCTTCAAAAAGGCATTGGAAGCTCCGATTGTCATTCTTTCAATATTTTCTATAACTAAGAGTTTTCTTCTCCCAATAGGAGATTTCCCCAGCCAATCAAGTACTTCTCTTATTCCATAATCCTTATATCGTGTCCCATCAGATAATTTTATATCAATTTTATTGGGATCAGCCTCAATTTTGATAGTATGCGAAGTCCCTGTAAGTTTATCATTATGCTCTTTGAGTTGGATTCGCTGGTCGGAAAGATCTTTTATAATAATCAGATCCTGAAGCTGATGTTCTGGTTCTACTAACTTATCAATAACTGATTCAATCAAGGTCATTTTACCTATATACTGAGGTCCACACAACAATAAAAAACCTCTATCGTTACCAGCAGTGCTAATATGTTCGATATACTTTTCAAAATAAGTACGAGCTTGTTTGTTTCCGATAAAATCCATTCTGTAATCAGTGATTAAAGGTTATTTTTCTGTAAGGCTACTCTCTGTTCTATTTGAGCCATAATTGCTTCGATATCTTCACGAGTATAATCAGCTTGGATTCTAAATCCAGCAGCTTTTACGTGACCACCTCCACCAAATCCAGCCGCAATTTGTTGTACATCAATGTTAGTGGCAGTTCTCAGACTTCCATATCGAGCATCTCCTTGGTGAGTAAACTTAGCAATTGCGTCCTTTCCTACTGCTTTTTTCATAATATTAAAGGCTAATCCTGCTTGCTCACTATCCAATCCAAACTTTTCTAATTCCTCTCCTTCTACTATTACCCAAAGGCAATTTTTGGTAAATTGAATATTATTGAACATTACTTTTGCATACTCAAGTTGGGCAGGTATCACTTCATTGAGTTTTTGAACTATTGTTTTCTTATCTGCCCCATCCTTAATCATAGCTAAAGCATTCTCATAACTACGTATACTATCTTTTTCGTGTTCCAATCACGCACTTCCACCAGTATCTGTAATGAGTCCTAAAAGACATCGGGTGGCGATTTGCTCATCAATATTTTGTGGATCGAGATAATTTAAAATTTCCCATACCCATTCACTGGCACTACTTGAAGTAGTATCAATAAGACTGCACTGTGTAGGAAGGGGAGTATTTACATGATGATCGATGCAAACTGTGATTTTATTTTTGATATATTCTGTTAATATTTCCTCAAGATCACTTCGTTGATTTGATGCACAATGATCAAGCATTACCACTACTTGAGTTTCAGGAAGTTGATAATTGGGATTATCTACAAAATATTGGAGTTTCTGTGATCCCCATACCCAATTTATACTTGGGACATGTCCTCTTGAAGCAGTGTAATAAACCTGCTTTCCTTGTTTCTCAATCCAACAACCCAAGGCAAGCATGGATCCTAAACAATCACCGTCGGGTTTACTATGTCCTACCAATAAAAAGCTCTCATTGTTCTGTATAATTGTTTGGAGTTTCTTTATTTGAGGTATAAATTGAGGTGTGTAAGTTTCAATATGAGTCATAAATGTAGTATTTTAAAATAATAGTCTGAAGATTTATTGGGTTTTTTCTTCTTGAGCTTTCTTGAGTGCGTAAGAATCGAGCATCATTTCAATGAGTCATCCTCTACTTATGGGAAGTTCAGAGCCAGTGCTGTTTGGCAATCCAGTTATTCTGCTTATAATAATATTTGCCTGTGCATGAGTAAGATGTAACTGGGGCATAAAATAACCTTTTTCTCCACCCATGATATTGGTATAACAAGCTTCCACAGTGTCTCGGAAGAATAAAGGATTGATTGTAGACTTATCTTCAAAGTTACAGTTTTGGGTAGTATCTACACGCTTAAAGTACTGTTCTTGATCAATAAGTTTAGCATACTGGGTAAACATTTTTGCTGCTCCTTCTCTGGAAAGTGGCTCTTGAGGCTGGAAGCTCTCAAGTGTGGAGAAAGAAGTAATCCCTCCATTGTAGGCAAACTTGTGAGCTTTTTCCAAGAGAGTGAGGTCTTTTTCCACAGGTGCACTGGGACCAGCAGTATTTACAGTTGCAGTATTAGGATTTACCTTGATTACATCAGGGCTATAGACAACTTGATTGCTTGGTGCGGGATTGGTAGCAATAACATCTGTAGAAGAAACTATTGCTGGAGAAGCTTTGAGACCATTGTTGATTCCTCGTGCGAGCATACCTACGCATCCAGCAATGATAACAAGTAAGACAGTTTGATGAAAATTCATAAGAGTATGATAAAATTATGAGATAATAATATTACATATTTTTCCTGCTACTCGGATTAT
>CAYVXG010000020.1:8529-15383 GCA_964455295.1 uncultured Candidatus Peribacteria bacterium | reverse complement strand
TATACTACTCCTATACATAAAGATTGGAAAATATTCTGAACCAATAGCGTTAATGATTTTATGGACAGGATTATGCATATGCATATCATCAGTTGATGAACAAAAACCTATGAAGAACTTATTATGGAGATGATAAATAGTTTTAGAAATTATGCAGGATATAAACCACTCTCTCTGCAAAAACATAATCGACTTCTTTCTTACAATGAAAATATAAAATTCACACCCCTCAAAATTGATATTGTAGGTATAGTAGGAGATAATATTATTCTTAATCAAAAAGCTAAAGAATATAATGTACACAATTATAAGTCAGTTTCTGAATATAGGCAACAGGGAGAGTAACTATATAATTTATGGGTAACATGAAATCAAAATTCTTCCTTCAAATTAGAAATTGCATTTGAGGGAGTTTTTTCTATAACTCAGTTTATACCTTATATCCTTATAAAATTATATACATAAATGCTACAAATAAAAAATCTCTCAGTGGAAGTAGAAGGAAAAAAAGTTTTGGATTCTCTTGATATGGAATTTGAAGCAGGAAAAAATTATTGTATTGTTGGTAAAAATGGTTCAGGAAAATCGAGTCTTGCTATGACGGTTATGGGTCACCCCAAGTATGAATGCAGTACAGACCATGAGAGCGGTATATTTTTACTACAAGAATCTCAGACTATTGCTTCTTACCTAGATCCAGCTACTACAGCCATTCTTGAAGAAAAAGTAGAAAATCTTGATACTATAAATTTACTTGATCTCAATGTAGACCTCAGAAGTAAGCTGGGTGTCTTTGTAGCTTTCCAGAATATTCCAGAAATCAAAGGAGTCAAATTATTCGAATTTTTGAGAACTATCTATAATTCTAAACGAGGAGTCAATGAAACTTTTCTTTCTTTCAAAAAAATTATAGAGCCATTGTTGCTCGAATTAGGAATTGATAAAGAATTTTTACGAAGAGATGTAAATGTAGGATTTAGTGGAGGGGAACGCAGAAAGATTGAAATTCTTCAACTCAATTTACTCAAACCAAGATATATTTTCTTGGACGAAGTGGATAGTGGTCTTGATGTAGATGCTTTTCGTAATGTTGCTACCTTACTTGCCAAATACAATTCACCAGAAAATAGTCTGATTATTATTACTCATTATTTCCAGATTCTTGATCATATTTCTGTTGATCATGTGTATCTTCTTGAAGCAGGAAAAATAATCTGACAGGGAGGAGTAGAACTTGCAAGGAAAATTCAGCAAGAATGATTTGGAGAAAAAATGAGCGAGTAGCTTCTAAGAACTTAGGAACCTTTAATTCTTGAGTTTTATTTATTACTTATGTACGCTCCTGATATTCAATCATTGTCTCTCTTAAAGTTGTTTTTACTTATGGGTGAATGATTCTTCCAACCCTCTTTTACCAATTTAGTTGTGAAATCTCCTTGTCTTGTATTTTTTTTGATTCCTCTATGTCTCACCTAAGCTTCTGTCTTCCTCTTGATATGGTATTTAAGAAACTTTAATTTTTTATTTTCAAAACTATAAAGTTTATAAGTCTCTCTTGGAGAAGAACAACTAATAATATTTTCCTTTTGATATTGATATATTCTTGCTTTTGAAAATACGCAAATATCAGGAGTTTTTTCTTATCCTAGTTCTATTGAATAATAATTTCTTTACTATTGAATCTAAGAAAATGAACAAATTATAAATATCTTCACTAGTGGAATAACCTATTTTTGCTGGTTTGAAATTACGTTCTTCTAGAAATTTATAAAGGCTTTCTTCGGTGCTTAGAGTAGATTTTATCTTGAGATAAAAAGTTGAGGATAATCGTGGATTACTATCATATATTTTTTTAGATAAGTCAATTACTTTTAAACAAAATCCCTCTATATCTTAGAATCCTTTTGAGTGTTTGCTAAACATAATTAATATATGGAGTTAATTAACCTATACTACTATTATTTGATTGAAATTATAGTTATGGCAAAAAAACCATCTTACTCTAAACAAAAATCCGTCAAGAGATCCAGAAGCACTAAGTCAGTTCAATTCACCAAATACAATACTGGATTACCTCTGATTATTTTTTGACTCTTGTATATTTCTTGCTATTTCTTTGCTGAAACGAGTCCAATTTTCACAACTATACAATTAGTTGGTTCCTATGTTTACGGATTGCAAGGTATGCTTTTCATTGCTGTGTGTGCTTTATTGTATGGAATATTGAGCTTCACCAGACCATGGTTGATTTCTCAAGGCGCAAAGCAGTTCTTGTTACTTAGTGTTTTTGTGTCTGGAATTGTAAATTTTGGTTTACTGAGTGATAATACTTTAAAATATACAGAATATGGAGGATATATCTCTGCTCCTGTTCTTGAAATAGGTAAACTCTTATTTGCTACCAATATTGTAATTATACAGGGAATTATTGTTATTGGTCTTATTTCTACTATTATACGAATATTGATGTCTACAAATATTGAACTTCCAAGCTTCCCTAAGGTGGATTTCAAAGTTCCAGAGAAACCAGAAGCAAAAGAGCATCAGATTATTAACAATAAAACTACTTCTAGTAAAATACAGATCAACAATGATGCCTATAAAAACATTGCAGACGCGAATACTAAGACTTCCTCCGATGGAATGAATCTCAAATCTGTACTCAAAGCTAAACTGCTTGATAAGCTCTCTTCAAGAGGAGAAGCTTTACCAGAAATCCAATTAGCAAAACCAATCATCACTTTCCCTAAAGATAAACCAAGTTTTCCAGTGAAATTGTTGCACATGTCTGATGATAACAAGCAAGTTGTTGATGAAATGTATATTGCTTCGAAAGCAGAAGTTATCAAAGCAAAGTTAGCAGAATTTGGAATTATGGTGGAAATTGCTGGTTATAATATCTGACCTGCAGTGGTTCAAATCAAGCTTCAACCCCAATCAGGAGTAAAATATAGCGAAATTGAGAGATTGAAAAATGATCTTATGGGTGCACTCAAATCTAAGACCTTGAGAATATTGGCTCCGATTGTTGGTACTGAATACGTGGGTATTGAAATTTCCAATCCAAAACCAAGTATGGTAAGACTTTCTGAGGTACTTGGTTCAAGCGACTTTGTAGAGATGATGAATAATAATCTGACGAATTTATCACTAGGAAAAGGTATCGATGGTAAATTGGTAATAAAATCTCTTGATCAAATGCCTCATCTTTTGATAGCAGGTGCTACTGGACAAGGTAAATCCGTAGGGGTGAACGATTTCATCCTTTCTCTCATGTTTCAAAATACACCGAATGAACTGAGGTTTATTATGGTGGATCCTAAACAAGTAGAAATGGAACTTTACTCAGGATTGCCTTATCTTCTCTGTCCGATTATTACTGATCCTGAAAAGGCACTTCGTGCCCTCAAGCGAGCTACCGTAGAAATGGATACGAGATACGGAATGCTCAAACAACTTAGAGTGAAAAATTTAGAAGAATATAATGCTAAGGTAGAAACTCTTCCTTTGGATCAACAAGTAGTCTATCAGAAAATGCATAGAATTGTGATTGTAGTTGATGAACTTGCTGACTTAATGATGTCTGGGAAGAAAAAAGATGTAGAGTTGTGCATCACTAGAATTGCTCAAAAGGCACGTGCAGTGGGTATGCATCTTATTGTAGCTACTCAAAGACCATCAGTCAATGTTATTACAGGACTTATCAAAGCAAATATGCCTACAAGAATTTCATTTGGAGTAGTGAGCCAAATCGATAGTAGAACTATTCTGGATATGAAATGAGCAGAAGATTTGATAGGTAGAGGAGATATGTTATATGTAGATCCTACATCACGTTTCCCTATCAGAATTCAAGCTCCATTCGTAGATACCCCTGAGATTGAAGAAGTAGTGACTCACATCAAAAATAAATATATGAAAGGTCTCAGTGAAGATGATATCTACGATGAAGAGCTTGTGAAACTTATCGAATCTCATATCAACATTGGTGGTGGAGGAATGATGGGGAGCTTTGGTGGAGATGGAGACGCTGATGATGAAAGTCTTGTAAATATGGCTATTGAACTTATTGGAAAATCTCGCAGAGCAAGTACTACTGCTCTCCAAAGACACCTCAAGATAGGATTTGCAAGAGCAGGAAGAATAATGGATATCCTTGAAGAAAGAGGAATTGTAGGACCGCAAGAAGGTGGTAGACCTAGAGAAGTATTGATCTAATAAACATAATCAGATTATCAAATATTTAAAATATAAAAATATAAAAAAAGTATTAAATCCTGATTTGTGATTTAATACTTTTTTGTTGAGTAAATTGAATTACTATTTTAAAAGATCCAAACATTCTTGGCTCACCGTAGTATCACCAACAATACTAGACTTAGCATCGTAGATCATGGCTGTACATTTCGTGTTTTGTGCGTTTGGAGAAATTGAGCCAAGTACATCTATGAAGGAAAGTAGTTGAGTAGAAACAAGAGATTTTTCACTGCTCTTCGTTGGTTTCACAGCACATTGGAAAAAGTTATAATAAGCTTGACAACTGGTTGCAAGATTCGCGATGGTAGCAGTAAGATTAGTTTCTGCAGGTTCGTTTGAAACAGCACCACTTGCTATAGTGTTAGTATATCCAGATATTTCTACGAACACTACTTGTCCTGGAGTAAGTGCTTGACTTGATGAAATAACTGTTCCTATTTCATCTGTATATAATAATTGTGAAGAAGGTATGCTGAGGGCTTGAGCATATGCCCTCCATCTTGTTTCAATTCCTCCTCTATATCCTCCTTGTCTTACTTTGTAGGAATAGATTGCGTTACCGCTTGCTTGATTTCCTACAAAAGTGAAGTTTCCAGTCACTGCAGTAGTTCCGTTGTAGGGATATCTCACAGTAGGATCTACAATTTCTTCTTCAGCAGGAAGATCCTCTATAATTTCTCCCGTTAAACTATTCCCTGTGCTTGGTTCTATATTGGTATTATCTAAGAACCCACTAATCTCATCTAGTTCATTGTCTACTGTATTTACAGAAGGAAGATTGAGAGTAATAAGTCCGCTAAAGTGCAATCCAAGAATAATAGCAGCACATACTACAACACTAATAAGACAAGAGATGAGGGTTTTTTTCATAAGTGACAGGGAATAATATAATTAAAAATAATCTGATTTTAGTTTTTGAATATCATAAAAGATAAGCAGTCACACTATAATTAACTCTAACTTTTTTTCAATTCACTCTTCAAGATTTTTTAGCTTTTTTATTTGAGCTTTCCTCCTGCTTTTTCACCATTTGCAATTACAGCATTGAGGATGGTATTGATCTGATCGTTAGTCATGGTTCCATCACTTTTGATAAGGAAGCTAATACTAATTGACTTGTTACCATCTTTCTGGTCATACAGATCAAAGATTTCTATTTCTTCAACACCTTGGGTAATCTTTACTGCTTCGATAATTTTTGAAAAATCTTCATGGGCTGGGAGAGCGAAACTAACATCTCTGCGGATAAGCTGATCTTGTAAGCTTGAATATCCTTTATTCTCAGTGCTGAATTTATTATTGAATAAAGCTTCCATTTCCAATGCCATATAACTTACCGAATGTTCACTGGTGATTTTATTTTCTTCCAAAAGTACTGGATGAATCTCTCCTATAAATCAGATTATTTTTTCTCCTACTTGAATACTACATTGCTTACTTGGATGGAAATTTGGATTGTTTGTTTTTATGAATGAATAAGCACTAATTCCGAACTTACTAAATATTCCAAGTACTGCTTCTTTTGCTTCCAAAAAGGTATCTTTATTCCAATCAGATTGTTTTTTATTTGCTATCATTCCTGCAAACATTTTTGTTTCTGTTTTATTTTTATTATCTCGAGCAAATGCTTTTCCTATTTCAAATATTTTTATTGGTAAAATTTGTCTGTGATTCTTTACAATGATATTGAGTAAACCTGGTAATAAAGTCTGAGCCATGAATGGTGTATTTGTGTCAGTAGGATTAAGTAACTCAAGATGTTCACTTTTATCCAATCCAAGTCTTGTAATCCATGATTCACTATACCAAGGGTAAGTTTCTACTTGGTCAAAACCAAAAGTATCAATAAGTTTTTGAGCTAGACTATATTCAAATTGAATTAAAGATGGTTTTGATTTTGAAACAAAAATTGAAGATGCGATTTCTGGAATATTTTCTAAACCAATATGTCTTGCGATATCTTCATACACATCTTGAAGATATTGTATATCAGATCTCCAAATTGGTGGAGTCAATGAAAGGGTAGTATTATTAGCCTTTATTTGATAACCTAAGTTTTCTAAAATCTTTGGAATTTGATTAATAATCTGATTGTCTGTAGAAGCTACCAAATAGTAACTTGCTTTCTCCAAATCTAAATTAATTACCTTATTTTGTGGTTGTATTTTGGATTGGAAAGTAAAATCTTTTACAGCACCAGTTTTATAATCTTCATTATTTTTGTTGAGTAAACTTATTTGTTCCTGAGAGCAAAACGCAGTCCATAATGGATTGATTCCTTTTTCGAACCTTACTGCTGCATCAGTTTTGAGAGCAAGTCTTGTAGCAGTTTTTCTGATTTGAATAGCATCAAAGTTTGCTACTTCAATAAGTATGGAAGTCGTGCTGCTATCATAGGCTGTACTTTTTCCACCAATGATTCCCGCTAACCCCACGATCTTTTCTTCATCGCAGATAATAATATCTCCAGCTTCAAGTGTATGTTCCTTATCAGTAAGATCAATGAATTTTTCTCCACCTTTTGCCTCTTGTACACTAATTTTTCAGATTATTTTTTTCTCATCAAAAATATGAATTGGCTGAGCATAGTTGGTCAT
>CAYVXG010000020.1:4901-8429 GCA_964455295.1 uncultured Candidatus Peribacteria bacterium | reverse complement strand
GCATCGCTTGTCTGTACAGACTCTGAAAAGATTGATCTACATTCGCAAGCTAAACCAAAATGTCCCCACAGATCAGGTCTATTTGTAATCGCTACGCTTTCTACTTCAAAAATGGTATTTTGTAATCGTGGAAAACATTCAGCAAAACTTTTACCAATCATGGATTCTTCGCATTTGAGATCTTCAGCCATATTCCATATCCAATGTTTATCTTCATCTTCATTGATTCCCATTTCACCTTTTGAACAAATCATACCATTACTGGCTTGACCTCTCATTTCTCTTTCTGAGATTTGAAGATCAATAGAACTTAGATAACAACCTGGTAATGCAACTGGAACGAATTGATCTTTTTGTACATTTTCACCACCAGTACAGATTTGGAAATTTCCATGAGCTCCACAATTTACTTGGCATACGAATAAAGTATCAGCATTGGGATGTTTTTGAACATCAGTAACTTTTCCTACTACTAAGAGTTCAGGATATTTTCTTTGTACTTCACCATGTTCTATTTCAAATAATTTTGCAATAAGCTGAGTATTGAGGATGGAATAGTCTGAAGGAATGCTTACTCGCTGGGAGAGTAAATTAGTGTTGTACAACATTGGAATATACTAAAAATGCTAGTAAAAAAAACTTTATTGGGTATAATTAAGTAGCTATCTAGCTAAATATGATTTTTTCTCTGGAAATTACAATAAAGATTGTTATATTCCTGAAACAATTGTTGCATTTACCGCTGGGGATTCGTCTAATGGTAGGACACCGGACTTTGACTCCGTTTATCTAGGTTCGAATCCTAGATCCCCAAATTAGCTTATTAAACCATATATACATCAGAGCAGAAGCAGAATTTGATGTTTTTTTTATACGTAAAATGCTTTTATATTTTCTGAAATATAAATAGGTGTTCATGCATTATAAGTAAGAAATTAGCTTCCTTTGATTTCTTGACCCAAAACCCTGTAGCTTTACAGTTATGTTGCACCTTTACAATATTCTCTTTTAATAGAAATCCAACTTTTAAAAATTTCTCCATGAGTTTAAAAGCAGTTGGTTGATAGAGTTTATTTCTTCTAGTGTCGCCCATTAATATAGCACAAAATTTACCAGGTTTTAAAACTCTGAAAAATTCTCCTGCAACTTTCTCTATTTCTGTAAAAAATGCTTCTATATCATGTATATTTGATAAGTCTGTAGGAATCTTTCCCTCAGAATACTTTATTATATCTATATAAGGAGGATGGGTAAGAATAAAATCAATACTCTCATCTTTAATAAATGATAAATCTCTAGTATCATTTTCTAAAATTTGAATATCCGCATTAAATTCCGATTCAAAATTTAATCCTTGTTTTACTATCTCCAAAGATTCTTTATTAATATCACAAGCGATAAGGTTTCTATTTAATAATTTGCATTCAATTGCTGTAGTTCCTCATCCTACCATAGAGTCCAGTAAAAGATCTCCTTCTTTAGAGTATCTTAAAATTAAGTTCCTAACAACATCGGGCGATCGATTACCACGATATTTACTATTATGAGTAGCTCGATTTCAACGACGTGGAAAAGACCATACTGTGGAACACTCGAGTTCAAATTCTCCTATTTGTTTAGACATTAATTACTAAGTTAGGAATTATTTTTTCGTTTGTATATCTTTTTTTAAAATAAAAAGCCCTTCTCCTAACTAAAATTGTTCCTCCATTTCAATCTGGAGCAGTAGTTTTATCTTGATTATTTTTTCCTTTAGTTTTTGGTTCTATATATACTCCCATGGAAGAACTTAGTTCATCTGACCTTCAAGTGATAATATAAGATTGAATATTTTCCCAATCTTTTTGAAATACAACTAATGTATCTTCCACAGGATGATCTATAAAGTAATCTAATAATATGTATTCATCTTGAGAAGTACTTCTTCCATTTGTTCTATTGACTCCATATACTATTCGAAAAACAATATCTATTTTATCTTTTAATTCTGCGGTCTCCCAGGTTTCTTTAGCTACTTTCATGTAGTTTATCTTTTTAATTTGTGTAGGTTCTTTTGCTTTAAAACCATTTCTGTTATTTAAAGTAATGGGTAATACTTTAATTTCAATTCCTAGATCTTCTAAATCTGCTTTTTTGGAGGAATTATTTTTTAGTCAAAGCATATTTTCAATTATTAGTCCAGAAGCTCATTTTTTAAAATGACCATGTCAAAGAATATGAAGATCATCTCTAATATCTTTTATTGTCTTACCTCTGTATTTGTCGAGTATATCAAAATATTTCTGAAGTTCTTTTAAAATTTTTGAATTCAACATTTATTAATAAATTAATAATTTAAAATAACCGTCTCCTCAACTTGACCTCTTTTAGAAGAATCCGAATTTATATTCCTTCTGGCTAACACTATTTCCTTCCTATAATCTTTATAAAGTTCATTTATAAAATTAGTATTATGATTAGACAGCATCACAAAACATCCTCTTTTATCTAACTTTTTGTAAACTTCAAATAATTTTTCCTGTTCCCTTCTTCCAAATCCTGATTTATCATAACTAGTGAAATTTGCAGTCTCAGAGATTGTGTCATAAGGAGGATCAAAATATATGAAATCTCATTTTTTTGCATATTCTAATACAGATGAAAAATCTTTATTTTCTATAATTGTATTTTGTAAAGCTTTACTACATAATCTTAAATTATCTTCGTCACATATTAAAGGATTCTTGTATCTTCCAAATGGAACATTGTAAAATCCACTACCGTTTACTCTATAGAGACCATTAAATCATGTTCTATTTAAGTAAATAAATCTAGCAGCTCTTTTGATATCAGAAAGTTTTTTGAAATTACTTTTTCTATCCAGAGATCTTATTTCTTCATAAAAATCTTTATCATACTTATAAAGTTTTAATTCTTTAATTAATTTTTCAACATTATTTTTAATAGTATTATAAGTTATAATCATTTCCTCATTAATGTCTCGTAATCTTCCCTTAAAATCTTCTCCATAAATAACTTTTAAATTAAAAAAAACAGCTCCTCCTCACACGAAAGGTTCGAAGTAATTATTAAATTTTTTGGGATATAAGTTTTGAAATTGAGAAAGCAATTGTCTTTTCCCTCAAACTCGTTTAATGAAAGGTTTTAGTATCATAATAGATAATTATTAAAGTTATCTTTTTCCTTTATAATAAAATAGATTAAGAAAACAAAAGAAATAATAAAGAATATTTAAATCTCTTCATCTTTCTTAATAACTTCCCAAATCTTAGCTCCAAGTCTCTTTGCGAAACCTGGTTCTAGTCTTTCTGCTCCTACGCAACCTGGCATCTTATTAAGTTCGAGGATAACTCAGTCCGCAAGTTTTCCATCGGTAAGAATATCTGCTCCAAAATATCTTGCTCCAGTGCTTTGAGCGATTTTTCTAAGGAACTCAAGATCCTGAGTGTCCCATGGATAGGCTTCTACTTCTCAGCCTGTAGAAACATTGGCTGTAACTACATATTGAACTCTCTCACCTTCTTTGAG
>CAYVXG010000020.1:1404-4801 GCA_964455295.1 uncultured Candidatus Peribacteria bacterium | reverse complement strand
TTATTTATTTCCTATTACTCTTGAGAAGAAATCTTTAAATGTTTGCTTATTAATTCCTCCTGATCTACTTGATTGTTGTTGAGTTATTATAGTCTTATTGTCTTCATCTATAATCTTGAATCCAAACATGGAGATTGCATTTTCTCAAGTATTGATCCAACCATTGAAACCTCCCATAAGCATGTTTTGGATGAAGATCCCTGATTGGAGATTTCCTGTGGTAGTATAAAAATCTCTTGAGAATGAAAGTATTTGTGTGATTTGATGGGCAGTTTCTGGATCGTTTGTATTAGCTTTCATGGTCTGTAGTATATTTTCGGCGTCCAGATTTCTTGGGCTGTACTGCCATGAAAGGTTTTTATCTTTATCAAATAAGGAATAATAGCTTGTGTAATATCCTTCATTGGTTTTGATGACATGTCTCCATAAGAAAATTTGTAATGGCTCTACAATTGTTTTACTTTCTACTACCTGGCTAATTTCTGCTGGGTAATGTTCTTGAAAAACTTTAGTTACGAAAGCTTGTATTCCGAAACTGAGTGCAAAATAAACAGCTCCGATTCCCAATATTCGTTTTGCGATCCTTGCTTTGTTTTTCCCAAACAGATAGGCTAGTATTCCAGCTCAGACTATAATCCACATTCCCAAGTCTACCACGAAGATATTATCTGTACTAAAGGTAGTAAGATTTCGAGGGAGGAAATATCTCATTCCATAGGTAGTCATACCATCGATAAGGAGGTGACCAAAGAGTATGCTTAGCAAAATTCCTAGTACATATCTTCGATAGGCTGTTTTTTTATCTGTTGCATATAAGATTCCCCCGAGAATGAAAGATAATCAAACTAAGAAGATAATGCTATGAAAAATGCCTCTATGAAAGAAAAATTGCTCAATCGGACTATCGTAAATAAATCTAGACACAAAAATGTCAAGGTCAGGAATATTAGTAATCAAAGCTCCCAATAAAAAATGTTTATTTGTCTTCTTACCAGTGATTAGAGTATATAGTGATCATCATATTGTTCCTTGAGTAATATTGTCCATAAATGTATAGAAGTGAATTAATTAAAAGAGATCTTTGAGTTTTTTATTGAAGTGAAGCTAAGAATAAAATATGCGTTGATAATTTCAACAGAAATACTATAGTCGGAAAACTAAAAGACCACATTCTGTTTACTTAATCTTTTTAATACTTTATTACAAGCATAATTATGCCAAAAGTATCTGTGAAAACTTCTAAGAAAACTTCGCCGTCCAGCGGAGTAAAGAAAACTGCTACTAAGGCTAAAACTCCTCTAAAAAGCGGAGCTAAAAAGAAAGCTCCAGTAACAAAATCTAAAGCAGTAGTAACTAAAAAATCAACCCCGCTGTACAGCGGAGCTATAAAGAAACCAAGCAAGGTGACGAAGAAAAAAACAAGGAAAGTAAGTGATGAGGTAGTAAGAAAGCCAGTACCTATTACTCTGAGTAGTATAGGTAAAAAACTCGTTATTGTGGAATCTCCAGGTAAGGTAAAAACTATTTCTAAATATTTAGGATCAGATTTTGTGGTAAAAGCATCGGTAGGTCATATCGTAGATCTTATCGATAGAAATATGGTGAAGTTGGTACAAAAAGGATTTGAACCTGACTACAATGTTGATCCTGATAAAAGAAAGGTAGTCTCAGACCTCAGAACAACAGCAAAAGCAAGTTCACAAGTGATATTAGCAACCGATGAGGATCGTGAAGGAGAGGCAATTGCTTTTCATCTTGCAACCCAACTCGGACTTGATCCAAGTAAGACTCCAAGAATTGTTTTCAATGAAATTACAAAAGGTGCTATCCTTGATGCTATGGATAAACCAAGAAAAATTGATATGGCAATGGTTTCTGCTCAAAAATCGAGAGCTGTACTTGATAAATTAGTAGGATTTACGGTTTCTCCAGTATTGTGGTCCAAGATCAAAAGAGGTCTTTCTGCGGGAAGAGTACAATCAGTAGCAGTGAAACTGGTAGTAGAAAAAGAAAGAGAGATTCAAGCTTTTGTCCCAGTAGAATATCGAGTTATCAAAGCACTTATTGATACCACAGAAGGGGAAATTGAAATAGGTCTCCAGACCATCGAAGGTCTCAAAGAAACTGCCAATCTTATGGATGCTAGTGATGAAGGGAAAGGAAAAGACAAACAATCGGGAGGAAGATTTCCAAAAAATGTTCTCGATTCAGTATTCAAACAACTCAATATCATAAAAACAACTTCCACAAAAGACGAGAAAACAGGATATGAAACTTTAATCAGCAAAGAAAAAGTGGAATTTGAGCTTGTAGATATCGTAACTAAACAGAGTAAAAAATCTCCACCTCCACCCTTTATTACTTCAAGTCTACAACAAACTGCTTCGAGAATGTTTGGATGGTCTGTAAGATCAGTAATGTCAGCAGCACAAAAACTCTATGAAGCTGGACTTATTACTTATATGAGAACGGATAGTAGTAATCTTTCAGGTACTGCAATTGCTCAATGTAAAGACTTTATTACTGGTAACTATGGAGACAAATATCACCAAATCAGACAGTTTAAAAGTAAATCAAAGAACGCTCAAGAAGCCCATGAAGCGATAAGACCAACCAATGTAATGACTACTCCTGAAGATATTAAAATGGGACAATATGAAACAAAATTATATAAACTGATTTGGCAAAGAACTCTTGCAAGCCAAATGGCTGATGCAATCTTTACTAATACTCAGTATATTTTTCATCCTTTAGTAAATAAATAGTTGGAATGATAAAATTAGATTTTAATAAGCTTCATAGATACCTAACAGAAAAACTTGATTTAAATTTTCAACAATCTTGAACTTGATCTCATATTAATAAGTATCAAAAATCATGAAAAAATCATTTTATTACTGTTCCTATAAAGCATTGAGGATTAAAGGACAATATTATTAATATCACCATAATGTCTAAAAATATAGCAAAATATTTGGATAATGATGTATCAGAATATCTAAAATACAAAAAAGAAATCATTGATTTTATAAGTAATAATTAGAGTCATGAAAACAGAAATGTTCCAACTTGTAAATGAAATACCTTTTGGTAAGGTGGTGTCTTATGGACAAGTAGCTGAGCAATTGTGTATGAAATATAATTTTAATACGAGCGGATGGTTGGTAGGAAGATTGTTATCAGGTATGAATAAGAATGAACGAGATCTGTGCCCATGGCGAAGAGTAGTAAATAAACAATGATTTATATCTACTTTGAAGCTCGGAGAAAGAGGAATAGAGCAAATAAGATTATTAGAAAAAGAAGATATAGAGGTAGAAGATGGAATTATTGATATGAAGAAATATGGATTCAGTTTTTAACTCATAAAATAGTTTTGAATGTCGAAAATACTCAA
>CAYVXG010000020.1:0-1394 GCA_964455295.1 uncultured Candidatus Peribacteria bacterium | reverse complement strand
CAAAGATCAGACTCGAATTGCAGCAGGGAAAGTCATGGAGTTTGATGGATTTCTAAAATTGCGAGAAGACACTGATGAAGATGTAATTCTTCCTACGCTTAAAAAAGGAAGCAAAGGAACATCGAAACAACTTACTGCTAAACAAAATGCTACTAAGCCAGCTGCCAGATATACTGAAGCCACTTTAGTAAAGATGCTTGAGAATAAAGGTATAGGAAGACCAAGTACCTATGCAAGTACGATTAGTACTATTCAAGATAGAGGCTATGTTATGAAAGATGAAGGAAAATTAAAACCTACAGAAATTGCTTTTGGAGTAAATGATTTTCTTGAAGAACATTTTGATAAGCTGATGGATTACGAATTCACAGCATTAATGGAGGACCAATTGGATACTATTGCGAGAGGTGAACTCAATCGACAAAAAATGTTGAGTGATTTCTATCTCGATTTTGAAAAACAAATTATTAATGCAGAACAAGGAGAAAAGATTGTCCTCACTACAGGAAAGAAATGTCCAAAATGTGGAGTAGGAGAGTTGGTAGTAAAATTCGGGAAAAGTAATAGTAGATTCTTAGGTTGTACAAACTATCCAGAATGTGATTATATTTCAGAAACTGAAGATGTAGCAAGCAAACTTGATCCTATCAAAGCTCAATTTGAAGGTCAACCTTGCCCAGCAGGGGGAACTATCGTAGTAAGAATGGGAAGATTCTGACCATTTTTATCTTCTTCACTCTATCCAGAAGTAAAACGAATCAAGTCTCCAGCCGCTTACAAGATCGAACTTGAAGTTGGAGATAATAAACCAAAATGTCCAAACTGTGATTCAGAAATGGTATTGAGAAGATCTAGAAGAGGTTCATTCCGAGGATGCTCAAAAT
Organism: uncultured Candidatus Peribacteria bacterium; assembly: GCA_964455295.1. GTDB lineage: Bacteria > Patescibacteriota > Gracilibacteria > Absconditabacterales > Absconditicoccaceae > CALMFT01. The sequence goes on along the minus strand of CAYVXG010000020.1, from coordinate 510 downwards.
ACCCTGACTGTAATGGGATTGTGAATATTAAATAAGCCATAAGTTTATATTTTTTAAACTAAACGTTTCTCAAAAAAATCCTCAGAATACCCTGTAGCTTTGCTCTGATTGGGATACTTTATTAAATATCGGAATACTATTGATAAATACTTGACAAATAAATATTAATATTTATTATTGATATAACTTTTTTACACTTATTTTTAAAAAACATGAGCAAAAAAATAATCTTATCTGCATTTGAGAAACTTTCAATAGAAGAGAAAGAAGATCTCTTAGGAAAATTAGTATCTCGTTATACTAAGAGTCTTGAAGCAAATACTTCTGGAGATTTACCACAAGATCAATCAGATTCAATTGTGAATACTCTAGAGACAGAAAATATATCTTTTCTGGAACAACAACGTAAATCCCAAGCCCTCCAATTCCTCAAAGACAATAACTTGGAGACTCCCGCCCATATAGCAATGATCAACAATGTACAATTCACTAAAGAAGCTATTGTTATTG